>CAMLJW010000474.1 GCA_946480485.1 uncultured Streptomyces sp.
CGGCTGGCCGCCGACTCGGCCCGCCCCGAACGCGTCCTCGGCCTGCACTTCTTCAACCCGGCCCCGGTGATGAAGCTGGTCGAGGTCGTCTCGTCCGTGCTGACCGCGCCGGGCGCCGTCGCCGCCGTCACGGACCTCGCCCTGGAACTCGGCAAGGAGCCCGTCGCCGTCGGCGACCGCCCCGGATTCGTTGCCGACGGGCTGCTCTTCAGTTACCTCAACCAGGCAGCCGCGATGTACGAGGCGAAGTACGCGAGTCGCGAGGACATCGACGCCGCGATGAGGCTGGGCTGCGGCCTGCCCATGGGCCCGCTCGCGCTGCTCGACCTCATCGGCGTCGACACCGCGCGTAGGGTCCTGGAGGCCATGTACGCCGCCTCGCACGACCGCCTGCACGCGCCCGCGCCCATCCTCAAGCAGCTCAGCGAGGCGGGCCTGACCGGCCGCAAGTCGGGCCGCGGCTTCTACACCTACGAGGCCCCGGGCAGCCCGACCGTGGTGCGGGACGCGCTGACACCGCTCTGTGAAGGCCCCGAAACCCCTGGCCGTCCCGTCCGCTCCGTCGGCGTCGCGGGCTCCGGCACCATGGCGTCCGGGATCGCCGAGGTCTTCGCGAAGGCGGGGTACGAGGTCGTGCTCGCCGCGCGCGGCGAGGAGAAGGCGCGGGCGGCGAAGGCCCGTATCGGCACGTCGCTTTCGCGCTCTGTCGACAAGGGCAGGCTCAGCGCCGAGGCCGCCGCCGAGACCCTTGAGCGGATCACCCCGGCAGGTTCGTACGACGCCTTCGCCGACGTCGATCTGGCCCTGGAGGCCGTCGCCGAAGACCTGGAGATCAAGAAGCAGCTGTTCGCGGTGCTCGACAAGGTCTGCAAGCCGGGCGTGATCCTTGCCACCACCACCTCCTCGCTGCCCGTCGTGGCCTGTGCCCGCGCCACCTCGCGGCCCCAGGACGTGATCGGCATGCACTTCTTCAACCCGGCTCCGGCGATGAAGCTGGTCGAGGTCGTCCGGACCGTCCTGACGGCGGACGACGTGCACGCCACGGTCCGCGAGGTCTGCGCGGAGATACGGAAGCACCCGGTGGACTGCGGCGACCGCGCGGGCTTCATCGTGAACGCGCTGCTGTTTCCGTATCTGAACAACGCGATCAAGATGGTCGAGGAACACTACGCCTCGCTCGACGACATCGACGCCGCGATGAAGCTCGGCGGCGGCTACCCGATGGGCCCGTTCGAGCTCCTGGACGTGGTCGGACTCGATGTCTCGCTGGCCATCGAGAAGGTCCTGCACCGCGAGTTCCGCGACCCGGGGCTGGCCCCGGCGCCGCTGCTCGAGCACCTGGTGGCCGCGGGCTGCCTCGGCCGCAAGACCGGCCGCGGCTTCCGCGAGTATGCACGGCGCTGAGCGGCCGGGCGACCGGTTCACGGACCACGCGGACTGGGGCGGACTGCTCGACCCGCGCGGTGCCCCTCCCACGGCCCCGGGCGGTACCGCTCCCCCCGCCCAGGACGGTTCCGCTTCCCCCGCCCCGGACGGTTCCGCTTCCCCCGCCCCGGGCGGGGGGAGACCCGGCGGTCATGAGCATTCCCCTGCGCAGATGCAGTACGTTCGGGGCATGTCCCAGCCCGCCAGGTCCTCCCGTACACCAGCTACGCCCGATGCTCCGGAAAGTGCCGCGGGCAGCCGCGCCGCCGCCCAGCGGCTCAAGATGCGCCGAGAACTGGCGGCCGCGGCGATGGAGCTGTTCTCGACGAAGGGCTACGAGGGGACGACCGTCGACGAGATCGCCGCCGCGGCCGGAGTCGCCCGGCGCACGTTCTTCCGGCACTTCCGCTCCAAGGAAGAGGCGATCTTCCCCGATCACGACGACACGTTGATCCGGGCCGAGGCGGTGCTCAACGCCGCGCCGGCGCACGAGCATCCGCTCGACACGGTGTGCCGCGGCATCAAGGAAGTCATGAGGATGTACGCGGCCCGCCCGCAGATCTCGGTGTCGCGCTACAAGCTCACCCGTGAGGTACCGACGCTGCGGGAGGCGGAGATCGCGTCCGTGGCCCGGTACGAGCAGCTGTTCACCCGCTATCTGCTGGGCCACTTCGACGAGCACGCCCACCACGACGACGGCAACGACGATCCGCTGCTCGCGGAGGTCGCCGCGTCCGCGGTGGTCACGGCACACAACCATGTGCTGCGGCGGTGGCTCCGGGCCGACGGGCAGGGGGATGTCGAGGCGCAGCTGGATCACGCCTTCGCCATTGTCCGGCAGACCTTCGGGACGGGTATCGGGGTGGGCCGTGAGTCCGTGCCCCCCTCCGCGCCGGCCTCCGTCGCCTCGCAGGGTGAGGTGCTGGTAACGGTGGCCAGGACCGACGCCCCTCTCGACGAGGTGATGAAGACGATCGAGCAGGCGCTACAGAACCGCTGATCCGGGTGGGCGGGCACATGGTGCCCGCCTGAGCTGAGAACAGCGGGATTCCAGGCGGGATCTGTCGGATCCGCGCACATCCACGGACAGGCCCCCGCTGCCGTACGGCCTCAGCGGTCGGGACGCCCCACCGGATCCGATGGTCGCCAGGTGAGGCTTCCTCCCGCCGCCCCTATCCGTCCCACCCGGCCCCACCCCATCCCACCCCAATCGATCGATCATCGCTCATTTGTTAATGCCAAATGACAGATGAGCAGCATTTTTGGCACTGCGTGCCTTGCGGAGTGACACACCGTGCCATACATTGGGGTGAGTCCGGGCGGCCGGCGTGCAGAGAACCTTCGCATGTCCGCTGTCCCCGCGAGCCCCCCAGGGCTAGCGCGCCCGGACGCCTGCGTCACAGGCACCCTCCGCGCCACAAAGCGCTGCCGGCTCCACCTTCGCCGAACCGACGGCATGCATCACACCAGCAGCAACCACCCCGACGTAACCCTCAAGCGTTCCCCTCGGAGCGCTCGCTTCGCCGGAGGCACACCGTGAAGGAAATCCTGGACGCGATTCAGTCGCCGGAGTCCACCTCCGCCGACTTCGCCGCGCTGCCCCTGCCCGACTCGTACCGCGCGGTCACCGTGCACAAGAACGAGACGGAGATGTTCGCGGGCCTCACCACCCGCGACAAGGACCCCCGCAAGGCACTGCACCTGGACGACGTGCCGGTGCCGGAGCTCGGCCCCGGCGAGGCCCTGGTCGCCGTCATGGCCTCCTCGGTCAACTACAACTCGGTGTGGACCTCGATCTTCGAGCCGCTGCCGACCTTCGGTTTCCTGGAGCGGTACGGCAAGATCTCCGAGCTCGCCAAGCGGCATGACCTGCCCTACCACATCATCGGCTCCGACCTCGCGGGCGTCGTCCTGCGCACCGGTCCGGCCGTGAACGCCTGGCAGCCCGGTGACGAGGTCGTCGCGCACTGTCTGTCGGTCGAACTGGAGTCGTCCGACGGCCACAACGACACGATGCTGGACCCGGAGCAGCGCATCTGGGGCTTCGAGACCAACTTCGGCGGTCTCGCGGAGATCGCACTCGTCAAGTCCAACCAGCTGATGCCGAAGCCGGATCACCTGAGCTGGGAGGAGGCAGCCGCTCCGGGGCTCGTGAACTCGACCGCGTACCGCCAACTGGTGTCCCGCAACGGCGCCGACATGAAGCAGGGCGACAACGTGCTGATCTGGGGCGCGAGCGGCGGCCTCGGCTCGTACGCCACGCAGTTCGCGCTCGCGGGCGGCGCCAACCCCATCTGCGTCGTGTCCTCGCCCCAGAAGGCGGAGATCTGCCGTTCGATGGGCGCCGAGGCGATCATCGACCGCACCGCCGAGGACTACAGGTTCTGGAAGGACGAGCACACCCAGGACCCGCGCGAGTGGAAGCGCTTCGGCAAGCGCATCCGTGAGCTGACGGGGGGCGAAGACGTCGACATCGTCTTCGAGCACCCCGGCCGCGAGACCTTCGGTGCCTCCGTCTACGTCACCCGCAAGGGCGGCACCATCGTCACCTGCGCGTCGACGTCGGGCTACAACCACGAGTACGACAACCGCTACCTGTGGATGTCCCTGAAGCGCATCATCGGCTCCCACTTCGCCAACTACCGCGAGGCCTGGGAGGCCAACCGGCTCATCGCGAAGGGCA
>CAMLJW010000475.1 GCA_946480485.1 uncultured Streptomyces sp.
CCACCCGTGCCTCCTCATGGGAAGTGCGCTCTGGACTTCTCATGATCACCCCTCCAGAGCTTCCTGGCCACCCATTCGGCAAGGTCCGTGCGACAAGCTTTGGACCGCGGGAGCCCGTCCCCACGAGCGGAACCCATGCTTCAGTGCTCCCGAGTCCTTACAGCCGGACAGGTGCCCCCACGAAGGTCCAGGTCAGCGACGCGAAACGGCCGAGTCCCGGGGAAGTGAGGGCTCGGCCGCGAAATCGATGTAGGACACACCGCAGTAAGAGGACATCTCACACACATGAGGGATCACGGATGAGCCGAACGATCTATACGCCGTCGATCAGTCTTTCGATCAGGCATCGCTGACGCCTCTCGGGCTCTCCCGGGGACCGACGAAGGCCGTGCTCGGAGCTCAGGCCAGAGCCACCAGGTCCGCGTAGTCCGCGCCCCACAGGTCCTCGACGCCGTCGGGCAGCAGGATGATCCGCTCCGGCTGGAGGGCGTCGACCGCGCCTTCGTCGTGGGTGACGAGGACGACGGCGCCCTTGTAGGTGCGCAGCGCGCCGAGGATCTCCTCGCGGCTGGCCGGGTCGAGGTTGTTCGTCGGTTCGTCGAGGAGGAGGACGTTCGCGGACGACACCACGAGGGTGGCCAGCGCGAGCCGGGTCTTCTCGCCGCCGGAGAGGACCCGGGCAGGCTTGTCGACGTCGTCGCCGGAGAACAGGAACGAGCCGAGCACCTTGCGGACCTCGACCAGGTCCATGTCGGGCGCGGCCGAGCGCATGTTCTCCAGGACCGTGCGATCGGCGTCCAGGGTCTCGTGCTCCTGCGCGTAGTAGCCGAGCATGAGGCCGTGACCCTCCATGACCTGGCCGGTGTCGGGTTTTTCCACTCCGCCGAGGAGCCTCAACAGGGTCGTCTTCCCCGCGCCGTTGAGGCCGAGGATGACGACGCGTGAGCCCTTGTCGATGGCCAGGTCGACGTCGGTGAAGATCTCCAGGGAGCCGTACGACTTCGACAGGCCCTCGGCGGTGAGCGGCGTCTTGCCGCAGGGCGCGGGCTCGGGGAAGCGGAGCTTGGCCACCTTGTCTGACTTGCGCTCGGCCTCCAGTCCGGCCAGCAGCTTGTCGGCGCGGCGGGCCATGTTCTGCGCGGCGACGGTCTTGGTGGCCTTGGCGCGCATCTTGTCGGCCTGCGAGTGCAGCGCCGCGGCCTTCTTCTCGGCGTTCTGCCGCTCGCGCTTGCGGCGCTTCTCGTCGGCCTCGCGCTGCTGCTGGTAGAGCTTCCAGCCCATGTTGTAGACGTCGATCTGGGAGCGGTTGGCGTCCAGGTAGAACACCTTGTTGACGACCGTGTCGACGAGGTCGACATCGTGGGAGATCACAATGAAGCCGCCGCGGTAGGTCTTCAGGTAGTCGCGCAGCCAGGCGATCGAGTCGGCGTCGAGGTGGTTCGTCGGCTCGTCGAGGAGCAGCGTGTCCGCGTCCGAGAAGAGGATGCGGGCCAGCTCGATACGGCGGCGCTGACCGCCGGAGAGCGTATGCAGGGGCTGGCTGAGCACCCGGTCGGGCAGATTGAGCGCGGCGGCGATGGTGGCTGCCTCGGCCTCGGCGGCGTACCCGCCCTTCGTCAGGAACTCGGTCTCCTGCCGCTCGTACTGCTTGAGTGCCTTGTCGCGGGTGGCCCCCTGGCCGTTGGCGATGCGCTGCTCGTTGTCGCGCATCTTGCGGATCAGGGTGTCCAGGCCTCGCGCGGACAGGACGCGGTCGCGGGCGATCATGTCGAGGTCGCCGGTGCGCGGGTCCTGGGGGAGGTAGCCGACCTCGCCGGAACGGGTGACAGTGCCCGCGGCGGGGATGCCCTCGCCTGCGAGGACCTTGGTGAGAGTCGTCTTGCCGGCGCCGTTGCGGCCCACCAGGCCGACGCGGTCGCCCTTGGCGATACGGAAGGTGGCGGACTCGATGAGGACGCGGGCACCGGCGCGCAACTCGATACCGGAGGCGGAGATCACGGACAGACTCCAAGGCAGGGTCGATGACGGGGCGGGCTGATCAGGCTGTGCCGCGCGTAGCGCGCCCCTGAAAGGTGGTGGCGGGCGACGGGCGGGCGTTCACGCCGTCTAATGCGCGAGGAGAATGGCCATGGACCAAGTCTAACGGCGCCGTGCAAGCTCTTTTTCTGCGCGCGGATGTTCTACGTCACCTTTTGCGGCCCGGCAGTTCGTTGCCCAGTGGGGTCGCGGTACCGAGGGTGACGGCGAAGTGCTGTCGCGTTCGGCTCGGGAGGCGTTGTCAGTGCCCGGTGCAAGACTGTGGAGCAGGTCACGTTCTTCCGACGAAACGACAGGCAGTGGTGGGCATGGCAGGCATGGACAGCGGACGTCCGAGCATCTACCCGACTCTGCTGTACGCGGACGCAAAGGCCGCGATCAGACAGCTCACGGATGCCTTCGGCTTCAACGAGGCGTCGGTGTACGAGGGCGAGGACGGCCGAATCCTGCACGCGGAGCTGGTGCAGGGCAACGGCGCGGTGATGCTCGGCTCCAGGGGTCGTGGCGGCCGCTTCGACGAGGCGATGAAGGGGGCGGGCCCCACGGGGGTGTACGTCGTGGTGGACGACGTGGACGCACACCACCAGCAGGCCGTCGACCACGGGGCGGACATCCTCATGCCCCCGACGGACCAGGACCACGGATCGCGGGACTACATGGCCCGGGACCTCGAAGGCAACATCTGGAGCTTCGGCACGTACACCCCTGAGATAACGGCCTGACGCCCCGCCGCTCGGCGACGACCCGGCTAACTACCTCCGGTGTGCACCTGGAAGGCGGCGCGGCGTACGGCCTTGGCCAGGGCCGGGTCGGGGTGCGCGGCGGCGAGCGCGACCAGTACCTGCACGGTGCGGGGGTGTCCGACCACGCGCACCTCGTCGAGGAGCGCGGGCACGGTGGGCTGCACCGCGGACTCCAGGTGCCGTACGAGGAGCTGGGCTTCGCCGTGGTCGGCGACGGCCGCGGCGGTGTCCACCCACAGCCAGGTGGCCTCTTCGCGGGTGAGGATCCCGTGGGCGTCCTCGGGGTCGTGACCGTCGTGCTCGGCGAGCCACAGCAGGGCGTACGGGCGCAGGTGGGTCTCCTCGACGACAGCGCGTACGTCCGGCTCGGCGGGCGCGCCGACGACGCGCAGCGCTTCGAAGGCGAGTCCGCGCAGGAGGGCGTCCTCTCCGCGAGCGGCGTCGAGCAGCTCGGTGACCGCGCTGCCGACGGGCCGGGCGGCGAGCCAGGCGCGGTACTCGGCACGGGCGGCGTTCGGACGCAGCTGGGCGCAGCCGCGGAGCATGTCCTCGGCGGACTGCTCGATGTTCCCGGCGGGGCTCTGTGCGGCGACGCAGATCTGCTCCAGCTTGACCCAGACGGCCCAGCTGCCGAGCGGGGTGAGCGTGGCCTGGCCGTCGGCGCAGGTGAGGGCGCCCACGGCGGCCAGCGCGTGCAGGGCCCAGTCGAGCAGGGGGGCCAGCGGGGTGTCCTCTGCCTGGTCCTCGACGGGTTCGGGCTGCGGGGCGTACGGGATTTCGCAGCGCTCGGTGCGCAGTTCCGTGACGCGCTGTTCGAGCAGGTCGAGGAGTTGCGTGACGGGGACGGGGCCCGCCGAGAGCTGGAGGAAGGAGAGGATCTGGGGCATGGCGGAGACGACCTCGGCGACGGCGGCGGGCTCGCGGCCGTCGGGGCGGGAGTATGCGATCGACCAGGCGTCGAAGAGGGCGACCCAGCCGCGCAGTACGGCGCTGTCGTCACGGTTCCAGGCTCGCAGCCGCCAGCCGGGGCGCGCGCTGTCGCCGTGCACCTCGATGAGGCCGGCGAGACGCGCGGTGTCCCAGTCCGCGCTGACCTGAGCCGGAGTCAGGGCCAGGTCGGCGGCGGCCTGTTGGGCCGTCGCGTCGGAAAGGGTGCCCTTGCCCTCGGAGGCCGCGCGCTCGCGGTCCCGGACCGGGCTCAGGGCGGCGTCGGCCCAGCGGGCCACCCGGGCCGCGCCGGCGAGCTCGGCGCGCGCGATACGAGCCAGCTCCGCGGGGGCCGGTGTGCCCTCGGGCGGGCGCGGTGCGGGCCGG
>CAMLJW010000476.1 GCA_946480485.1 uncultured Streptomyces sp.
ATCCGGCGGAACACGGGGCCGTCGTCGAAGCCGTTCTCGGCGAGGACCGCAAGCCACGTCCGCAGTGTGCGCACCGGGCAGGTGGACGGGTGCGAGCCGTATGGGATCTTCACCTCGGCGCCCACGGCGTCCTGGTCGGTCTTGCTGGTGCGGATCAGGACGGTGAGGCCGTCCTCGGTGAAGACGAGGTCTGAGACGCGCAGCGCGGCCAGCTCGGAGCGGCGGCCCATCATCGCGAAGCCGAGGACGATCAGGGCGCGGTCGCGCACCCCGGTGATGGTGTCGACGTCCAGGGCGTCGACCATGGCGCGCAGCACGTCCAGGACGACGGCCGGCGCCTTGCGTTTGCGCTGCCCGCGCTCGGCGCGCTCCCGCTTGTGGACGCGGAGGACGGCGCGGGCGTGGTCGGTCTCGGGGAGCCCGCGGTGGCCGGCCAGGCGGTGGCCGGTGCGCACTGCGGCGATCGCCTGCTCGATCGTCGACGGGGCGCGGTCGAGGTCGACGAGGTGGTTCACGAATTCGGCGAGGGTCTGCGGCGTGGCGGGGAGCGCCGCGCGGTCCTGCTCGGCGCACCAGGCGGCGAACTGAGACCACTGACGGTCGTACGCCCGGCGCGTCTCGGTCGGGATGCTGCGCTGCATGCGGTCGACCGTAGAGGCGGACAGTTCATGATCCGTCCGGGCGACGGACTGAGGGGCGGCGGGAACCGGGTCGGTGGTCATGGCCCGACCCTACCGGTTCTGACCCTCGATAACATGCCTTACCGAGGGTCAGAAACCTTCTACTTCATGTCGCCCTCGGATCGCGCGTCGAGCAGGCGCGGACCAGGCTCGCCCACGTCGCGCCCCGGGGCGCCAGGGCCCAACCATCCGTCTCTCCTCGCCCTGGCCACCCACCGCGCCACCGTCGTCTCGGGGCGCCCGAGTCGCTGAGCCAGTCGCTTCACGGCGCCCCGCGGCTTTCCTGGACCGCACTCCGCGATGTACCCCTCGGCGACTTCGCGCAGCAGCTCATCCGGCAGCGGAGCACGACCAGGCTGCGGCTTGTCCGGTGCGGCCGCGCTGATGATCTCGTCGGCCGTCCTGATCGCTACGCCCGAGTCGGGCTTGTCCAGAGGCCGCGCAAGCACGTCCGTCAGCAGCTGCTCGGCGTGCTCGTCACCCGGCTCGTACTCCATTCGGGACGCCATGGACCGAAGTCTCGTCTCCTGGTCCCGATAGCGCACAGCTTCGAGGATCGCTCCCACGCGGATGCTGGTCAGAAGCTTGGACGTGACGCTCCCGCCGGGGGGATCCCCTGGCCGGCCGGGCCAGATCTCCAGATGGGAGATAGCGAGTCCGCTCGGTCCGCGGGAGACGCTTCCCGCGACTGTCCATCCGTCATCCGAGTCGTGCCGGAAGTGCGCGACAACCCCAGCTTCAGCCTCCTCGCTGGTCGGGTTGCTGATCTGAAGCTGCATGTTCGCTGACGGATCGGTCGAAGCGGTGCTCATCACCTCGGCAATGTCGCACCGCAGACCACTACGGGTCAACATCGACAGACCAGAAAGACGGTATTGACTGCATCCGCGCGTTCGAAATGGCGAGATGACGCTGATCGCGTAGACGAACTGATGGGATAACGCTAACCTGTCCACATGCAGTCAACGATTGCGGATGAGATCCGCTCTCGCCTGCGCGTTCGCCGTGACCTGCCCGCCCCGGCCCAGTGCCGGGCGCTTCGGGAAGCGGCCGAACTGACGCAGAAGGAACTCGCTGACGTCATCGGCGTCAGCAAGCAGACGGTGAGCTACTGGGAGACCGGCGCACGCACCCCTCGCGGTGCGCTGCTCTACCGGTACGCCGAGGCGCTCAGCGCTCTCCGGGAGGCCACGTGAACGCCGAGGAACTGGCGGCCGAGTGCGAAGCCCGAGGCGACATGGCCGGCGCCCGCTACTGGCGGCACGTTCAGGCCGTCGTCGACGAGGCGCCCCCTCTCTCTCCCGAACAGGTAGCGCGTCTTCGCGTCCTGGTCTGGAGCGACGCCGAGCCGCACACCGCGGCGGCATAGAAGCGACCCCTCGCGTAGGCGCCGGTGTTAGCCGCACCGACGACCGCGAGGGGCCTCGACGCAGAACCCGTTCAACGACGAACCCCGGGCTATCGCTCGCCAGCAATCCCGGGGTCACGTCCACACAGAAAGGCGCCTACGCCAATGGCAAGAATGCCACACCACGCGGACACCGCACCCGCCGACGGCGAGGCTGCACCGCGACTCGACTGGTCGCGCGCCAGCATCGGCGACCCGCGACCCTGCGTCCTCTGCGGACGCCCCGCACTGCTCCGGCACCCGGATACGGGCGAGCCGCATCACAAGGCGTGCAGCGAGCCCGCCACCCCGGCCGCCGTCGCCACGAAGGCCGAGATCCTGCCGTGCCGCTTCTGCAAGGCGCCGGCCAGTCTCCGCGGCCCGGAGGGCCAGCCCGAGCACTGGACGTGCCGCAGGAAGGCGCCCGTCCGGTGAGGCGCTTCCCGATCCCGGATCCGACCGGGAACACCGCCGTGGGTCGCGCGTCCAGGCGCAGCACGACAACCGCGACCGTCGAGCAGTTGCGTACGCGCCTCCACATTGCCGTACGCAACTCCGATGGCGCAGGGCTACGGCTTCTCGCCGCCCACCTCGGCAGGGCCAGCGCATGACTCCCCGCCGCGGCCGTCTCCGTCTCGCCTACTCGGCGGGGCGGGGACGGGCCGCGCGCACCCTCCGCTGCACCAACGACTTCGGCCTGACGGCCGCTGAACTCCGTGCCGAGATGCGGCGCTTGACCTCCCGTGGCTGGCAGCTGTGGGAGATCGCGTACCGCTTCGGCTGCACATCCTGCGAGGACACCGCGTGACCGACAGCACCGCTGAGCAGGTCAGCCTGTTTGGCTCCGACGACGAACCGCCTGCGGCGCAGGCCGTATCCGGCGTGGACCCGGACGAACTACGGCACGCCACGGCGCGGCTCGTCGCCACGTCCGCGCGGGATCTCGCCGACCCGCAGCACCGGACGAGGGTCTTGCTCGTCGTGGGCTGCCCGTTCTGCGAGCACCAGCACATTCACCCCGGCGGGTGGGTCGGCGATGTCCGGCTCGGGGAGCGCCGCGCCCGCTGCATCGGTCAGCCCGGCGGCCGGTACCTGATCAAGGCGGTGGCCGAGTGAGCGCCTACGAGCGCGTCATGAACGCGCTGAGGGACCACAGCGAACACGTCATCGTCCGCGGCCGGGCCGCACGCACCCGCGGCATCTGCCACGACGGCGACGCACCCGACACCGTCGCCATTACGACCGGCGACAAGCGGGTCTTGATCAAGTGCCATAAGGACTGCCCGATCGAGGACTTCCTCACGCCACTCGGCCTCACGCCGCCCGACCTCTTCGACGAGCCGAAGGCCAAGGGCAGCGCGTTGGGACAGATCGTCAAGACCTGGACATACAAGCGGGTTGACGGTGGCGTCGTTCAGTACGTCCACAAGTACCTGCCGAAGGGCTTCCGCCCGGAGTTGCCCAACGGCGAGCAGAAGCACCCGCCGAAGGAAGAGCGCGTGCTGCTCTACCTGCCAGAGGTTCGCGCTCGGGCGGAGGCCGGCGGGGTTATCACCCTGTGCGAGGGAGAGAAGGACGCCGACAACGCCATCAAGGCCGGGGCGGTCGCCACCACCATGCCGGGCGGTACGGGCATGGGCTGGCAGGAGCGGTACACGGACATGCTTCGCGGTGCCTCCGAGGTGCGCATCGTCGCCGACGACGACCCCAAGGGCGAGGGCATGAAGCACGCCCGGAAAGTCGCCGCTTCCCTCGCCCGTGCCGGTATCCCGTGGCGGATCTACCTGCCCGCCGCAGGCAACGACCTGTCCGACCACCTGGCGACCGGTGCCGCCCTGAACGATCTGATCGAGGTACGGGACGACGACGAGGTACCTGCCGAGGAGACCGCACCCGAGGCGCTGGACCCCGAGAACACATCGTCAGAGGAGTACTTCGAGGCGGCTGTTGAACGGCTCCTCGGCCAGCTGCTCGACACGGACGGCCTTGACGGCATTCCGCCGCTCGAACCCCTCGTCGGTGAC
>CAMLJW010000477.1 GCA_946480485.1 uncultured Streptomyces sp.
GGCGCGGACCGGGACGCTCACGCTGGCGGAACTCACCGGCGGGACCTTTACGTTGAACAACTACGGCGTCTTCGGCGTCGACGGATCCACGCCGATCATCAACCACCCCGAGGCGGCCATGCTCGGTGTGGGCCGGATCGTCCCCAGGCCCTGGGTACACAAGGGCGAGCTTGCGGTGCGGCAGGTCGTGCAGCTCTCGCTCACCTTCGACCACCGGGCGTGCGACGGCGGCACGGCGGGCGGTTTCCTGCGGTATGTGGCGGACTGCGTGGAACAGTCGGCGGTGCTGCTGCGCTCCGTGTGATCGCGACTGGACGCATACTCGGAGGGGTGACCGCGTACCAGCCCCCCGGCGACACCCGCGCCGATGTCTACGACGCCGTCGTGCTCGCAGGGGGTGCCGCCCGGCGGCTCGGCGGGGTCGACAAACCCGGCGTGAGTGTGGGCGGCCGGCCGCTGCTCGACCGGGTCCTGGCCGCCTGTTCCGGTGCCGCCACCACGGTCGTCGTGGCCGACCGCAGGGCCACCGCGCGCCCGGTGGAGTGGGCCCGCGAGGATCCGCCCGGCGGGGGCCCACTGGCCGCGCTCGACGCGGGGCTGCGGCGGACCACCGCGCAGTGTGTCGCGGTGCTCTCCGCCGACCTGCCGTTCCTGGACGAAGGGACGGTACGACGGCTGATCACGGCCCTTCGGTCGACGACGACCGAAGGCGTGCTGCTCACCGACCCCGGCGGCCGCGACCAGCCGCTTGTGGCCGCGTACCGGGGTGCGGCCCTGCGCCGCGAGCTGGCGGCACTCGCCGCCGGGCACGGCACTCTGGCCGGGCTGCCGCTGTGGCGGCTCACCAAGGCGCTCGACCTCACCCGTATCACGGACCCTGTCGCGTCCTTCGACTGCGACACCTGGGACGACATCGCTGCCGCCCGGGCACGTATCAGGGAGCATGTGCACGTGTTGCATGAATGGATTTCCGCAGTCAAGGACGAGCTGGGCATCGACCTCGAAGTCGACACCGGCATCCTGCTGGACCTGGCCCGCGACGCCGCGCACGGTGTGGCCCGGCCCGCGGCGCCGTTGACCACGTTCCTCGTCGGTTACGCGGCGGCCCAGGCCAAGGGAGGCCCCGAGGCGGTGGCGGAGGCGGCCCGCAAGGCGACGGCGCTCGCGCTGCGCTGGGCGGACGAGGACGCCCCCGCGACCCCGCCGGGCACCGGTACCGCGACCCCGCCGGGCACAGCCTCCGCGACCCCGTCCGACACCGGGGCCACCGGCCCCGACGCCCGCCCGGACGCCGGATGACCGCCCGCGGGCGGTACGAGGACGTCGACCTCGACGTCGAGGAGGCTCTCGCCTTGGTCAAGGACGAAGCCCGCGTGCCGGACGACTCCGGAGCTGTAGGCGCGCCCGGTCCCGGACCCTCCTCAGCGCGGGACGAGGGCCGTGCACATCGGAATCAGGGCCAGAGCCAGCTTGAGTCCACCGCCATCCCCTGGCCACAAGCCCGCGCCATCGCCGGGCGAGCCCCCCGCACACCGGCCGGCCCGGTCTCCGTCCCCCTCGACGCCGCCCTGGGCCTCGTACTCGCCGCGCCCCTCACCGCGCTCACGGACCTCCCGTCGTTCGACACGTCCGCGATGGACGGCTGGGCGGTCGCCGGGCCGGGCCCGTGGGACATCCGGGCGGAGGACGTGCTCGCGGGGCACGCCGCGCCCAAGGCGCTGACCGATGGAGAGGCGGTCCGGATCGCCACCGGCGCGCGCGTCCCCCAGGACGTCACAGCGGTCATCCGAAGGGAACACGGCCGCACCGACGACAAGGGACGGCTGCACGCGACCCGGGACGTCGTGCATGGGCAGGACATCCGCCCGCGCGGCCAGGAATGCCGCTCCGGTGACGCACTCCTGGCGCCGGGGACACTGGTCACTCCGGCCGTGCTCGGGCTCACCGCGGCCGCCGGTTACGACACCGTCGCCGCCGTCCCACGCCCACGCGCCGAAGTCCTCGTCCTCGGCGACGAGTTGCTCACCAAGGGCCTGCCCCATGACGGCCTGATCCGGGACGTGCTCGGCCCGATGCTGCCGCCCTGGCTGCGCGCGCTCGGCGTGGACGTCGTGGCGGTGCGCGGGCTCGGCGACGACGCCGGGGCGCTGCAGGAGGCCGTCACCGGCTCCGACGCCGATCTCATCGTCACGACCGGCGGTACCGCCGCGGGTCCTGTCGACCACGTTCACCCCACTCTGCGCCACATCGGTGCCCAATTCCTGGTGAACGGTGTCAAGGTGCGCCCCGGCCACCCCATGCTCCTGGCCCGCACCAAGGAGAACCAGTACCTTGTCGGCCTGCCCGGCAACCCCCTCGCCGCCGTCTCCGGCCTGATGACGCTCGCCGAACCGCTGCTGCGTACGCTCGCTGGACGCGCGGCTCCTGATCCGTACGCGCTGCCCGTCCAGGGCGCGGTCCAAGGGCACCCGTACGACACAAGGCTGCTCCCCGTTGTCCTGCGGGAGGACCGGGCGGTGCCGCTGCACTACAACGGCCCGGCCATGCTGCGCGGCATCGCCGTGGCCGACGCGCTTGCGGTCGTCCCGCCTGGCGGCGGACGCCCCGGCCAGGAGCTGGAGATCCTCGACCTTCCCTGGGCGACGGCCGGGATCGGGGCATGCCTCACATGAACCGGATCGGGGGGTGTTTCACGTGAAACTTCCGGGCCAGGACGCGATCGCCCGCCAGGCAGACGAACATCTTGTGACCCACCGGGTGAATCTTCCCCGCCGAGCTGTGCAACGCCCTCTGCGCCAAGTCACCAGGCGGGTCGCGATGGCGCTGCTGCTCCTGGTCGCGACCGCATTCCTCGTCTACCTCGACCGCGACGGCTACAACGACAGTTCCGACGGCGGCGCGGTCGACCTGCTCGACGCGTTCTACTACGCGACCGTCACCCTCTCCACCACCGGATACGGCGACATCACCCCGGTCAGTGACGCCGCCCGGCTCACCAACATCTTCGTGATCACGCCGCTGCGCGTGCTGTTCCTGATCATCCTGGTCGGCACCACGCTCGAGGTCCTCACCGAACGGACCCGGGAGGAGTGGCGACTGAACCGCTGGAGGACGGCTTTGAGAGAGCACACCGTTGTCATCGGTTTCGGGACGAAGGGGCGCTCCGCGATTCACACCGTGTGTGCGACGGGGCTGAAAAAGGAGCAGGTGGTGGTCGTCGACCCCAGCAGCAAGGTGATCGACGCGGCGACCGCGGACGGGTACGCGGGTGTGGTGGGCGATGCCACGCGCAGCGACGTGCTGATCCGGGCCGAGGTGCAGAGGGCGCGACAGATCATCATCGCGACGCAGCGCGACGACACCGCCGTGCTTGTAGCGCTGACAGCCCGGCAGCTCAACCGTGGGGCGAAAATCGTGGCCGCGGTGCGGGAGGAGGAGAACGCGCCGCTGCTGCGCCAGTCCGGCGCCGACGTCGTCATCACCAGCGCGAGCGCGGCCGGACGGCTGCTCGGCCTCTCCGTGCTGAGCCCCAGCGCCGGAATGGTCCTGGAGGACCTCATCCAGCAGGGCAGCGGGCTCGACATCGTGGAACGACCGGTCGTCAAGGCCGAGGTGGGGCGCGGGCCGCGGGAGGTCGACGACCTGGTGGTCAGTGTTGTGAGAGGGCATCGGGTGCTGGGATACGACGAACCGGCCGTGCGCCAGCTCCAGTTGACGGACCGTCTTATCACCATTGTGAGAGTCACGCCGGATACGCACGTCGCGCCCGACACCCGGCGCTTGCCTCAGGATTAAGGCCTGTCGTCACCTTTGCCGCCAGGCCCTGCCCCTCGACCCACGGAACCCCCGGAAGTAGCCTCGCCGCATGCGTGCGATCACGATTCCCGAACCTGGTGGGCCCGAGGCACTGGTGTGGGAGGAGGTCCCGGATCCGGTGCCCGGCGAGAGCGAGGTGCTGGTCGAGGTGGTGGTCGGGGCGGTCAACCGCGCCGATCTGCCTCAGAGGCAGGGGGTAACGAGATCGGACCAACGATGGTCCGCCATATCCCGTTATTCCCGTTGCAGGCCGTGCCGGCTCG
>CAMLJW010000478.1 GCA_946480485.1 uncultured Streptomyces sp.
ACCGCGCAGGACAGCGGCTCCACCAGCGCCGCGTCCTGCGTGCGGACGTGCTCGGGGAGCTTCACGCAGTTCGCCACCGGCGCCACCGCGTACTGCGCCGCCCCCCCGGCCGTCGTCACGCCGATCGCCGCCCAGCGTTCACACAGGTTGTTGTGGCCGGTACGGCAGTATCCGCACTCGTGGCAGTACAGCGAGGGGTCGACCGCCACCCGGTCGCCCACGGACACCTCCGTGACCCGGCTCCCCACGCCCACCACCTCGCCCGCGAACTCGTGCCCCGGCACGATCGGCAGCTTCGGTGCGAACTCGCCCTGGAGGATGTGGAGATCCGTTCCGCACAGGCCGCAGGCCGCGACTTCGACCACGACCTCGCGGGGGTCCGGTGTCGGGTCCGGGACCTCGGCGACGACGACCTTGCCCATGGACTCGATGACGGCGGCCTTCATTTCACGGCTCCCAACGACAGGCCCTGGACCAGCTTGTCCTGGGCGGCGAACCCCGCGGCGAGCACCGGCAGAGAGATGACGAGCGATGCGGCGCACACCTTCGCCAGGAACAGGCCCTGGCTGGTGATGAAGCCGGTCAGGAAGACGGGAGCGGTCTCGGCGACCACGCCCGTGAGGACCCGGGCGAACAGCAGCTCGTTCCAGCTGAAGATGAAGCAGATCAGGGCAGTCGCGGCGATGCCGGGCAGGGCGATGGGGGCCACCACCCGCCACAGGATGGTCGGCAGTCTCGCGCCGTCGATCTGCGCCGCCTCGATGATCGGGACGGGCACCTCGGAGAGGAAGGACTGCATCATCCACACCGCGATCGGCAGGTTCATGGCGGTGTAGAGGACGACCAGCGCCCAGATGTTGTCGAGCAGGCCGGTGTTCTTCGTGAACAGGTAGATGGGCAGCAGGCCCGCGACCAGCGGCAGCATCTTGGTGGACAGGAAGAAGAACAGGACGTCCGTCCACTTCTTCACGGGCCGGATGGAGAGCGCGTACGCGGCCGGCAGCGCGAGGAGCAGCGTCAGCAGTGTGGAGGCCGCCGAGGCCGTCGCCGAGTTGATCAGCGAGGGCCAGGGGACGGCGCCGCCGCCCACGCCGAAGAACTCGCGGTAGCTGTCCAGGGTGAGTGCGGCCGCGACGGAGGGCGGGTTGGTCGCCGCGTCCGCCTCGGAGTGGAAGGAGGTCAGGACCATCCAGCAGATGGGCAGTACGAAAAGGATGCCGGCCAGCCACGCAGCGATCCCCAGAGCCGCACCCTGGAACCGGCCGCGAGGCCGGGTGGGGCGCAGGGTGGCGGTGGTGAGGGTGGTCATCAGCGAGACACCTCCGCGCGGAACAGGGACGACACGACGCGCAGGGCGAAGGTCGCGAGGACGATCGAGCCGATGACGACAATGACGCCGGCCGCCGAGGCGAGGCCGTTCTCGTGCGCCTGGTAGAAGGTCTCGTAGATGGTGTACGGCAGGTTCGCGGTGCCCAGGCCGCCGGAAGTGATCGTGTACACCGCGTCGAAGTTCTGCACGACGTGGATCGAGCCGAGCAGCACACTCAGTTCGATGTAGCGGCGGATGTGCGGCAGCGTGAGGTGGACGAACACCTGCCAGTCGTTCGCGCCGTCCACCCGGGCCGCCTCGATCAGCTGTGGGTCACGGCTCTGCAGCCCGGCGAGCAGGATCAGCGTCATGAACGGCGTCCACTGCCAGATCAGCGAGGCCTCGACGGCCATCAGCGGCATCTCGGAGATCCAGTCCGGCTGAGCCGCCCCGCCGCCTCCGAGCCAGTGCAGGATGCCGTTGAACAGGCCGTACTCGGGGTTGAAGAGCACGTGCTTCCACAGCAGCGCGGCTGCGATCGGCACCAGCAGGAACGGGGCGATGAGCATCGTGCGCACAGCGGCCCGGCCACGGAACCTCCGGTCCAGCAGCAGCGCCAACACCAGGCCGAGCACCAGGCTGACGAGCACGACCGTGACCGTCAGCAGGACCGTCGTCCACACCGACTCGCGCAGTTCGGGCGTGCTCAGCACGTCCGAGTAGTTGGCCAGGCCGGCGAAGCGGCGCTCGTCCGGGTAGAGGGCGTTCCAGTCGAAGAACGAGATCACCAGCGTGGCCACGAAGGGCAGCTGCGTCACGACGATCATGAAGATCAGCGCGGGCAGCAGCGGCGCCCGGGTGGCCCACGCACGCATACGGTTCGGCCGCCGGGCCGCCGGCCGCGGGGATGCGGCGGCGACCCGGACGGGGGGAGTCGTGACGGTCATGACTGCTGGTACTTCTTTCCGACAGCCTCGGCGAGCTTCTGCGACTTGCTCAGCGCGCTGTCCACGGACTGGCGGCCTGCTATCGCGGCGCTGATCTCCTGGGAGACCTTGGTGCCCAGGTCGGTGAACTCGGGGATGCCGACGAACTGGATGCCGGCCGCGGGCCGGGGCTGCACGCCCGGGTCGTCGGGCCTGGCGTTCGCGATGGCGTCCCGGGTGACGTCCGCGAAGGCGGCCGCCTCCTTGCGGTACTGCGGGATGTCGTAGGTCGACGTGCGCTTGCCGCCCGGCACGTTGGCCCAACCGATCTCCTCGCCGACGAGCTTCTCGTAGTCCTTGCCGGAGGCCCAGGAGATGAACTTCCAGGCGTTCTCGGCGTTCTTGGACGCCTTCTGGACGCCCCAGGCCCAGGTGTAGAGCCAGCCCGAGCTCTCGGTCTTCTCGACCGGCGCCGGGACGTAGCCGATCTTGCCCTTGACCGGGGAGCCGGAGGCCTCGAGGGAGCCGGCGCCGGCCGTGGCGTCATACCACATGGCCGTCTTGCCCTGGGTCATGTTGTTCAGGCACTCGGCGTAGCCGGACTGCGCGGCGCCGGACTCGCCGTGCTTGCGCACCAGGTCGACGTAGAACTGCGTGGCCTCCTTGAACTCCTTGGAGTCCAGCTGCGCCTGCCAGTCCTTGTCGAACCAGGTGCCGCCGAAGGTGTTGACGACCGTGGTCAGCGGCGCCATGACCTCGCCCCAGCCGGGCAGGCCGCGCAGACAGACGCCCTTCATCCCGGACTCGGCCCCGTCCACCTTCGCGGCGAGGTCGGCCACCTGCTTCCAGGTGGGCTTGGCGGGCATGGTCAGGCCCGCCTTCTCGAAGACGTCCTTGCGGTACATCAGGAAGGAGGACTCGCCGTAGAAGGGCTCGCCGTAGAGCTTGCCGTCCTCCGCGGTCAGGGCCTGCGTCATCGGCTTGAGGATGTCGCCCTGGTCGAAGGCGGTGTCGCTCTTGACGTAGGGGTCCAGGGAACGGAGCCAGCCGTTCTTGGCGTAGATCGGGATCTCATAGTTGCTGAGGGTGGCGACGTCGTACTGCCCCGCCTGGTTGGCGAAGTCCTGGCTGATCTTGTCCCGGACGTCGTTCTCCGGCAGGACGGTGAAGTTCACCTTGATTCCGGTGTCCTTGGTGAAGTGGGCAGCGGTGAGCTTCTGCAGCTCCACCATCTGCGGGTTGTTCACCATAAGGACGTTGATGGAGTCGCCGTCGGAGGATCCGGCGCCGCCGGCGCCCGCGCAGGCGGCGAGCGGAGTAATCAGCGTCCCTACGGCGGCCACGAGAAGGAAAGTGCGTGGCGCGCGTCGGCTCTGGGTTCGCATGCGGTACTCCTGGACAATTGGGTGCAATGAGGGAGGTGTTGGGGCTGGCGGTGCCCTGTGGGTCGGCCGATCCGATGTCTAGATCTTCGAATGGGTAGGTGGGTCGGGGACGCGCCGGACGTCAGACACGGATGACCTGCGGTCCCAGCAGCGAGTAACGGTGGGCCTCGGCCGTGGGGAGCAGGGTGCTCGTCACGATCGCCTCCAAGGCGCCGATCTCGGCGAACCGGCAGAAGCTGACCGCTCCGAACTTGTTGTGCGCGCCCGTGAACACCGTGCGGCGCGCGGACCGGATAGCCTGCGCCTTGACCTCGCTGACCGCCGGGTCGGGCGTGGTCAGACCGTGTTCGCGGGAGATGCCGTTGGCGCCGACGTATGCCAGGTCGATGACGAAACCGGCGAGCATCTTCGTCGTCCAGTGGTCGACGGTCGCCAGCGTGCC
>CAMLJW010000479.1 GCA_946480485.1 uncultured Streptomyces sp.
AGCAGGCCAAGGCGAACGCCCCGGCGATCGTCTTCGTCGACGAGATCGACGCGGTGGGCCGTCACCGCGGTGCCGGTCTCGGCGGTGGTCACGACGAGCGCGAGCAGACGCTGAACCAACTGCTCGTCGAGATGGACGGCTTCGACGTGAAGGGCGGTGTGATTCTCATCGCCGCCACGAACCGGCCCGACATCCTCGACCCGGCCCTCCTGCGCCCCGGCCGTTTCGACCGCCAGATCGCGGTCGACCGCCCGGACATGCAGGGCCGTCTGGAGATCCTCAAGGTCCACCAGAAGGGCAAGCCCGTCGCGCCGGACGTCGACCTGTCGGCCGTCGCGCGACGCACACCGGGCTTCACGGGCGCCGATCTCTCCAACGTCCTGAACGAGGCGGCGCTGCTGACCGCCCGCAGCGACAAGAAGCTGATCGACAACCACATGCTGGACGAGGCGATCGACCGTGTGGTCGCGGGCCCGCAGAAGCGGACCCGGATCATGTCGGACAAGGAGAAGAAGATCACCGCGTACCACGAGGGCGGTCACGCCCTGGTCGCGGCGGCTTCGCCGAACTCCGATCCGGTCCACAAGATCACGATCCTCTCCAGAGGCCGCGCTCTGGGCTACACGATGGTGCTCCCGGACGAGGACAAGTACTCGACCACGCGCAACGAGATGCTTGACCAGCTCGCGTACATGCTGGGCGGCCGCGCGGCCGAGGAGCTTGTCTTCCACGACCCGACCACGGGAGCGGCGAACGACATCGAGAAGGCCACTGCCACCGCACGCGCGATGGTCACGCAGTACGGCATGACCGAGCGTCTCGGCGCGATCAAGTTCGGCGGTGACAACACCGAACCCTTCCTGGGCCGGGAGATGTCGCACCCGCGCGACTACTCGGAAGAGGTCGCCGCGCTCGTCGACGAGGAGGTCAAGAAGCTCATCGAGAACGCGCACAACGAGGCCTGGGAAATCCTGGTCGAGAACCGCGACGTCCTCGACCAGCTGGTACTCCAGCTGCTGGAGAAGGAGACGCTGAGCAAGGAGCAGATCGCCGAGATCTTCGCTCCCATCGTCAAGCGCCCGGCCCGCCCCGCGTGGACCGGCTCATCCCGGCGTACGCCGTCCACCCGTCCTCCGGTGCTCTCCCCCAAGGAGCTGTCGCTGACGAACGGGGCGAACGGCGCCACTCCGGCGATCACCGCGAAAAGCGCCGCCGCGGAAGCCGTCCCGGTGACCGAGACGGCTCCGGAGGAGCGCCCCGAGAGCTGACCCAGTCGGCTCCCCGGCGCTTCACCGGACCCGGAATGAATGCCGCGCTCCCCAGGTTCTAGCCTGAGGGGCGCGGCATCTTCGTATGCCCGGACGTGAGACGCGCGGTGCGTACGCGTGAGAGCACAGGAACGAGGCACAGATGACCGACCCCGTGACGCTGGCCGGCGAGGGCACGATCGCCGAGTTCGACGAGAAGCGCGCCGAGAACGCCGTACGGGAGCTGCTCATCGCGGTCGGCGAGGATCCGGACCGGGAGGGACTGCGCGAGACGCCGGGCCGGGTGGCACGGGCGTACCGGGAGATATTCGCCGGCCTGTGGCAGAAACCCGAGGACGTGCTGACGACGACGTTCGACCTGGGGCACGACGAGATGGTGCTCGTGAAGGACATCGAGGTCCTGAGCAGCTGTGAACATCATCTGGTGCCATTCGTAGGGTTCGCCCATGTGGGGTACATTCCGTCCGCCGATGGCAAGATCACAGGTCTGTCGAAGCTGGCCCGGCTCGTGGACGTGTATGCCCGTCGTCCGCAGGTGCAGGAACGGTTGACCACGCAGATCGCTGACTCCCTGATGGAGATTCTGGAGCCGCGTGGGGCGATCGTCGTCGTCGAGTGCGAGCACATGTGCATGACCATGCGCGGGGTTCGCAAACCCGGGGCGAAGACCATCACGTCTGCGGTGCGCGGCCAGTTGAGGGATCCTGCCACCCGCAATGAGGCGATGAGTCTGATCATGGCGCGATAAATCGGAGGGTCTCACGCCGTGGGCGCCGCCCCGCCGTTGCTGCTGTCGTCGTCCTCCGGGAGTTTGCACACGCGCTCCAGGAAGAAGGCCGCCGCTATGACGCCGATGCCCGCGAGGACGCAGAAGCCGGCATAGATGGCCTGGTCGCGGCGGGCGGGGATGTCCAGGAGCTCCAGCAGGAAGACGCCCGTGCCGCCGTACACGCCGGCGACGAGGGCGGCCACCAGGGCACTGGCCTGACCGAAGACCACCGCTCGGGCCGCCACCAGGGGGTCGACGCCGCTGGCGCCGGGGTGGCGCTCGCGCTGGGCCTTGAAGCGGGCGCGCAGGGAGAGTGCCGTGGCCAGGAGGACGACGGCGATCAGGGCTAGGACGATGGGGGCGGCGAGGGGGACCCGGGGCAGGGTGCCCACCGCGTTCCACAAGCGGGCGCCCGCCCAGGACACCACGCCCGCGACGACGAACACGCCGGCCAGCGTCCTGATGCGCAGCTGTTTCACGATGCCCCTTCGTCGCCGCCGGAGATCACTCGGGAGTTCGCCGGGGAGATCGCCGGCTCTCCGGTCTGTCCGAAATCATGGTCCGGTAGACCTTAACGACTACTCGGGCAGCCGTAGTTCCAGGTCGGTGCGGGGCGCGACACCTTGTCGGGAGACGGCGGCAAGGAGTTGGGCAACCGGGCCACGGCCCGGGAGCTGGGCGTCCGGCTCCACGTCGTGCCAGGGGGCGAGGACGAAGGCCCGCTCATGGGCCCGGGGGTGAGGGAGCGTCAGCTCGGGGTCGTCGGAGACCATATCGGCGTACGCCACGATGTCCACATCGATCGTGCGGGGTGCCCAGCGTTCGCTCCGTACGCGGTGGAAGGCCTCCTCGACCGCTTGCGCCCGCTCCAGCAGGGAGGACGGGGGCAGGGTGGTCTTGAGGATCACGACCGCGTTGAAGTACGAGGGCTGGCTGTCCGGGTCGACGCCCCAGGGCTCCGTCTCGTACACCGGCGAGACCCCTTTGACGCGCACGCCGGGCGTGTCCTCCAGGGCGTCGATGGCGCCTTGCAGGGTCTCCAGGCGGTTGCCGAGGTTGGCGCCGAGGGAGATCACGGCCCGTTTCGGGTTGTGGAGGGTGGTGTCGGCGGCGTCGACCTGCTCGACGACGGAGGCGGGTACCGGCTGTACGGTCGGGTCGCTGGGGCCCTTGATGAAGGGTGCAGTCATACTCGGCTCCGGGTGATGGTGACGGTCACGTCGTCGAAGGGGACCGTGATCGGCGCGTTCGGCTTGTGGACGCGGACCTCGACCTCCTGGACCCCTTCGTGCTTCAGACAGGCCTGGGCGATGCGCTCGGCGAGCGTCTCGATGAGGTTGACCGGTTCGCCCTCGACGACGGCCACGACCTCCTCCGCCACGACGCCGTAGTGCACGGTCTTCGCCAGGTCGTCGTCGGCGGCGGCCGGTCGGGTGTCCAGGCCGAGGACGAGGTCCACGACGAAGGTCTGGCCCTCCTTGCGCTCCTCGGGGAACACGCCGTGGTACCCGCGGGCCTTCAGGCCGCTCAGCGCGACACGATCCACGCGAATCACTCCTGCAATCGTCGGTGACGGCCGGTCGATGCCGTGTGCGGGCGGCACACCGGCCTCGAACGAATCTACCTGCGGGCACTGACAGGGCCGGGCCACGGGGGCGTGGGTCCGGGCCGGGGCCGGAGGATTCATCGCGTGTTTCCCCCGGGGTTCCCGGCGCCTCATGGGTTGGTAGCCGCGCCTACCCGCGCAGGCGTGATTCCAACCACTTCTTGGTCCCGGCGGGGTCCCGCGGGCCTCCTTGCGGGTGGCTCCCGCGCGTCGGCTCTCGCGTCGTACCTGTCCGTCGCCTACCCACTCAGGACGGGGTGTCGTCGTCCTCGGCCTCGTCGTTTTCGGCCAGAACCGGTGAGGCGTGGTGCGACCAGAGCTTCCAGCCGTCGGGCGTGCGCCGGAACACGTTCGTGGCGACCACGAGCTGGCCCACGAGCGGTCCGAGCTCCCCGTCGCCGTCGGGGGCGGGGCCGCC
>CAMLJW010000480.1 GCA_946480485.1 uncultured Streptomyces sp.
TGGTGTCGACTGCGTTGCCGGCGGCGGCGACGGCCAGCAGGGTCAGCGTGCCGGCAACGGTGCCGACGACCGCCGTACGGCGCCGGCGGCGGGTGCGTGCATACATAGAGTCTATTCCTTTTGTGAGGTCGGGTTGTGTGATGTCGCGGGGGGTGGGGGGGTTCCGGTGGGATGGGAACGCTGGTGCGGCACGGCTGCCGCGCCAGCGCCGGGCTGGTCAGCGGCTCTGGTCTGTCGGATCGTGCCCTCCACGCCGGAGGGCAGGGCGTAGTCGTTCTTCCAGTCCTCGGCCTCGATCATTCACGTGCGCGCGCCGGCTTGAGGTGATCGGCTGGGGTTGACGATTCATCCTGGTTCGTCCTGTGGGTGGTGTTGGCGGTCTGCCCGCGTGTCGTCGCGGGTCGGCGTCGGCTTCCACGTGCCGAGGGCGGTGCGGGTCTACTCCTTTCCGGGACGGCGGGGTGGTTTGCGGTGGATGTCAGTCGGGTTGGGCAGGGCCTGGACAGCGTCCCAGGCGTTGACGATGTCGGTGGATGCGGGCCAGGCGGGGCCGAGTTTCAGCTCGCGTCTTCGGGCGTGGTCGGCGAGTTTCGCGGGGTCCAGGAGCCGGGTGCGCAGGGTGGCGGGCTCGGCACGGGCGAGTTTCCCGTTCACGGCGAGGAGCTGGAACCAGCGGGCGAGGTCTGTGGCCAGGGCGAGGAGGGTGCACCAGGCTTGGTTGACCTTGAAGTACTTGGAGGGCATCAGGTTGAGGGAGAGGGCCTTGGACCGGCGGATGCCGGCCTCGACGTGGGTATGGGAGCGGGCCCGGGCGTCGAGGAACTGCAGTTGCCCGCCTTCGGTGTTGGTGGCGATGGCCTGGTAGCGGTAGTTGGTCTTCTTCTCGTAGCCCTTCAGCTCGCGTTCGTACTTGGGGTGGCCGGAAGAACTTCTCCGGCAAGCACCACCGCCACGGCCTGCACTTCCTCGCCCTGACCGACGAGAAGGGACGGCTGCTGTGGATCTCCGCCCGCGGACAAGCTCGACGCCGACGCCATCAACGGCAAGGTCGTCACCGGCGCGACCGTACGCACGGCGGCGACCGGCAGGCGTCTCGTTCTCAACCCGTCCTCCGACTCCCAGCCCGCCCTGGAGATGTTCTCGGACTCCTCGTCGGAGACGTCGCCGGGGCGGGTCCGCGCGACGTCATCGACATGGGCACCTGGGTGCAGCCCGAAGTCGTCCTGGAATCATCCCTCGTGGCCAGCTCCAGAGCGGACGTCACCCCGCGCTCCCCGGAGCTGATGACCCTCAGCGACGGCGTCCTACGGGCTCCGAACATCGTGACCGGCGTCGTGACGATCACCCCATCGCGAACACGCCCACTTCCGTCACCGTTACTGGGCTGAACGTCGCGGGCACTGTTCACCGTGCCTTCGTGACCGCCTCCTCGACTGTGCCCGGCACAGTGGTGGAGTGCACTGCCACCAGCGTGACGGCGACGGGCCTGACCGTGTGGATCAACCGTACGACCGCCACCAACACCAGCGTCTGGTACCTGATCGTCGGGAGCTGACCAAGATGACCGAGCCTTACCCCACCGAGATCGCCGACTGGCCGTCCGCCACGTTCACCGCGATCTGCCGCACGCCCGTCTGCCGCGCCGAGGGCACCCCCTTCGAAGGCACCTACTTCGAGAACCCCGAGCCGCCCATGTACCGGGGGCAGTGCGGGCAATGCGGGCAACCGATCACCGATCTGCGAACCAGTAACGGGGCGCCGCTCGGCTGAGCCCGCGACGGAGGCCTTCGGTGGGACCGCGTGACACGCCTCTGGTAACAACTCGGCGGGTTCAAGGCGTCGAAGGTGCACCGGCCATGGTTCGGCTAGGAGAAGACCGTGAGGAAAGGGCCGTCGCCAGGCGGCAGCGACGGATCACCGCCGCGTTGTCAGCCACCAGCGTCCCTCACGTCTGACTGCGCTGCCCTACTCGGCGCCGGCTGCTGCCAGGTGATCGCGCATCACGGCCTCGATCGCCGCGGCGTCGCCCGTCGCCGGCAGGGGCCAGGGTGCCTCGTCGCCGTTTTCCATGACGAAGCTGCTGAGGAAACGCACGCTGACCGGTGAAGGCACATAGGAATCGCGGAGCCACTGAGCGAACAGTGCCGCCGCGTCAGCGGTCACATCGATGAGGCTGATGTGCGCGTAGTCCGGAGCGGGCATAGCGGCGGTACCCCTCACAAAGACTTCTGGCGCCACCTCGATCTCGAAGTCCAGGACCGGAACGTCGCGCAGCGAGGACGTGCTCATCTCCAGGAACGCGTCCGGAAACGCCCTCTCCAGCGCATCCTTGAACGTCTCCAGACTCGCCTGCCACGCGCCCGTGTTGTCCTCGGGCGGAGCGAAGACGAAGTTCGACCTGATGTTGTGCTCGACTGCCACAGAAGTCCCTCGATCTCAGGGTACGTACCGCGCGGTGCCGGTGACGCCGGCTCAACACCGGCGGCTTCGCCGGTGGCGGAGGCCCCGGCAACCCAAGTGCAGGCCGTGGCGGTGCGTGCTTGCCGGAGAAGTTCTTCCGGTCGTCGCGTCCGGTGCGGCGCTGGGTGGGGATGAGGCTTCAGAACCGTCTCACTCACGTTGCGGATCGGTGAGGGCGTGCCCGTGCTGCGCATCACGCGGCGGCACGTCGCGGAGGGCGGTCGCGTGGCGGAGGTGACGTACCCGATCGTACGGCGGGTCGATACCACGATGGTGGATCATGTCGTCG
The DNA here is from genome assembly GCA_946480485.1 of uncultured Streptomyces sp. Next base: position 2,750 of record CAMLJW010000480.1, read on the forward strand.
ACCGTGACGGCGCCTGAACGCACAGAACGCCCCCCACGCGGCCACGGTCGGTCGGCCGCATGGGGGCGTTGTGCTGTTACTTGGCGAACGACCGAACGTCCACGCGGGCGGAGTGAATCCGCACAGGGCGACCAGCGTGACCCTGGACGGGGGCGGCCACTGTCGACGCTCGAGCGCGTCGAGGCGGGTAGCGTCGTCCTTGGGGTGTTCGTCGGTCTGGTCGTGCCGCTGTACGAGCGGCGCGAGGGCGTCGTCGGTGCGAGTGCGTCCGACCTCGATGGTTCGCCGGCACGGTCACGCACCTTGCCCACGGCGCCGCTCAACGATCAGGGGTTCAGGTTCCCCGGCTGATCCCCTGCTGCATCGGACGGATCGGTGACCGAGGGCGACGGTTGCGGCGGAGCTTGATTGCTGGGGCCAAAGCACGGTTGGACGTCCAGGGTGCTGAACTCCGGGACGTTGCACGTCGTCTGGGCGTTCGGATTGCGTCCCGACACCGGGTCTTGCCACTTGATAGTGACATCACCCTTCCAGAAGTACCCCTCAAAAACCGCGCAGTTCTGTGTCAGGTTGCCAAATGGCAGATCTGGTTGGAAGTCACCATTCTGGTTCGTGCCGCTGAGGAGGACGGAGCGGTAGTCGCTCTGCGGCTGACAGATCTGGACCTTCTGTCCGTTCGTGCCCGCGAACGCTGCATTCGTGACCGCGAAGCCCAGGCCGGCCACGAGGGGGACAGTTGCGAGCGACACGATGGTCAGTTTCTTGCGGCTCATGCGCGATTTGCGATGCATTCCCTGCTCCTTCTCACCTATCCGACACTTCACCGAGTGACATGTCCGACTCATCCTGGACATGACCGCCCTTGTGGCCTGCGGCACTGGCTCTGCCTCAGGCGCCTCATTCTTCACTCCAGTACCAGAAGTCAACAGAGGCAAATATCCCAACCCGCGAGTAACCGGCGGCCTCCTGCGCGGACACGAGCGTGAGTGCGAGTGCACCAAGCCGTGGAGCTGTACGTGGTGGAAGTTCCAGCTCGAAGCGCAGCCCGCCAAGTTGGCGCGCCCCCGGCTTCCGGGGTGCGCCGCATTCCGGGCAGGCGTGCTCGTGCCGGTCACTCACGTGTGAATCCTCCCCCTCCCCAAAAGAACGTTAGTGATAATGCGGACCGCCTCCACACCATCCCCTGTTACCCCCCCGAATTCCGAATTCCTTCGCGGATTGAACATGCCATAACCGGTCACCGCGACCAGGATGGAAGAGGAACGGGACTCTGGTGGCCGGGAGGTCTGCATGGCCGAGGACGCGCA
>CAMLJW010000481.1 GCA_946480485.1 uncultured Streptomyces sp.
CCGATGACGATGCGGAACAGCCCGATGGCGTACGGCTGGGCGCTGTTGAGACGTCCGGTCATGGTTGGGGGAGCTCCTTCGGTTTGGTGCGGTCCCATGGGACCGATCTTGGGGACGTGAACCGAGCGGGTGATCAAGGTTAGGTTGACCTATTCTATACTTGCAAGTTCAACTTCTTGCCAGGGTTCAGGCCCCCTTCCGGATGTCGTCGCCGCTACGGCCGTCCGCAGCACCGCCCGCGCCACGGCGTCGGTGTCCGAAAGCGTGACCGAGTCCACCCCCGGCCTCGCCCCGGCTGCGGTCACCCAGTGCACGCCCTCCGTGGGCACTCCGAGCGCGAACCGCCTTGGATGCGCGAGGCCCTGGCGGTCTATGAGGCGATACGGGCGTGGTGTTACGTCCAGCCCTCCGGTTTCGTAACCGTCCACCGTGTGCGGCCGGCACCGGCCCGTCTTGAGCAGCTGCGCGAGTAGTTCGTCGGCGGTCCGCCGCAGGTCCGGCTCCGGCAGCCGCGCCTCGACGAGGGTGATCGCTCTGACGGTCGAACCGGGCACGTCGGGGGAGTGCGCCAGCCAGGCCCCGCCCTCGGCACGCACCTCCAGCCGGGGGCCGAGCACATCCAGGACGCCCGCCTCGATCAGTGCGGCCATCTCCTCTATACGGCGCCGGGGCGGGCCGATCGACAGGGACGCGTTGAGCGGCGTGTACCAGCGATCCAGGTGGTCCCGTCGCGAGGCGCCCGTCAGCCCGCCGTGGTCGACGATCTGCCGCACCTCGTTGCGCAGGTCGCGCAGGACGTCGAGAGCCGCCTTGAGGGGGCCGTCGACGTTGCCGAGAGCGGCCTGCTCGACGTCCTTGCGCAGATACGCGAGCAGCCAGCTCCGGAAGTCACCGGGGCTGTGGAAGACCTGTCCCGCGTACGGGCGCGAAATCCGGCCCCAGGACCAGCGCTCGACTTCCGGGATGCCGAACTCGTCCAGGACCAGCACCTCTTGGGGCGCGCGATAGGGGACGGCGAGGAAGTGCTCACGGAATCTCCGTACCTCCGTGTCGGCCCGTACCACCTCCGTGTCGCCCCGGCCCAACAGCGCCTCGTAGTAGACCGTTTCGACCTCCTTCGCCACCAACGGCCATATCTCGGCGAGAAAATCCGGGGCGTCGCCGGAGTCCGCGCGTTTGCGGAGGCGGGAGATGACGTCGGGAGTGAGGACGAGAGGAGTGTGCCGGCCGTACGGGCCCTTCGCGTTGTCGCCGCGGGCCTGGTACGGGATGCCGCGGCGGGAACCGGCGTACAGGCGGGGCTCGCGGCCCGACGCCGCATAGCGCAGACCGCCTTGTGCGGTGCGCAGGAAGCGGCCGCCGCGGGCAGTCGTCAACAGGGCCATGTGGTCGAAGAAGTTGAGGCCAAGGCCGCGCAGCAGGACGGGTTCGCCGGGGGCGAGCGGGGAGAGGTCGAGGTCGGCGGGGTTGGCGGGCGGGATGTGGCGCAGGCCGTGACGGTCGGCGTACCGCGTGAGGCGCTGCTGTGTCTGGTCCGCGACGGTCGGCAGGTGGCCCTGGGCGAGGACCACGGCGGTGAGGCCGGACAGGGTGCGGCCGTCGTCGAGTACGAGGGTCTGGTGGCCGTCGGCCGCGTCGTCGAGCCGTGTCGCGCGCGCCCTGTGCACCTCGACCCGTATCGAGGGCGGCGCCCCGCGCATCACTTCCGCGAACACCCACTCCAGGTACTGGCCGTACTGGGCGCGGGTCGGGTACTCGTCCGGGTCCAGCGCGCCGTCGGCCCAGGCGTGCAGGCTCGGGCCGGGGCGTATCGGCCCCGAGCAGTCCACGCTGTCGTCGGTGAAGAGGGTCACCTGGGAGGCCACGGTGTTCATCAGCAGCTCGTCCGGCTGGTCGGTCCGCCAGACGCGGCCGGGCCCCGGCGGCGACGGGTCGACGGCATGGACCGTCAGACGCGTGCCGGGCGTGAGGAGCTCGGGTGCGGAGGCGCAGAGGCGTTCCAGGACGCTGGTGCCGCGCGGTCCGGCGCCGACCAGGGCGACGTGGACTTCAGCGGACTCGAGGGACTCGGCGGGCTCGGCGGCCGCCGCCGGCTCCGCGGGCGCTGCAGACAAAGGTGTGTCTCCCGGGCATCTGGGGCGCTGGACGACAAAACGCCCGCCGAGGGTGGACGGTCCGCCTCATCATGCCGTCGTGCGGCACGAGAGCCGAGCCCCTGACCGGTTCACCGGCACCCGATGTGGGATGCATCACGAGCATCACGGGCAACGGGCGCGATAGGCGGGCAACCTACGCGATACGCGTATGCAATCGGCGGAACCCGCGGGCCATGCGTATGCCGGAACATGAGGGAACGCGTGGAACAGGAGGGCGAGTTCGCCAGGTTCATGTGAGCTCGGACTCGGCGAGCGTGCTCAGTCTCAGCCGCGCGCTCCCGCCCCGCTCCTTCCGTGCCTGGTCGAGCCGCAGCCGAGCCGAACGATCGCGCAATGCCAGCGTCATCAGCTGGTAAGGCACGCTCCGGCGGCGCCGGCTGCAAAGGCAAGATGATCCCGCGTGCACGGTAGAACGCGAAGGACTCGAATGGCTCGCCCAAGGACCCGCAGACGGCATCGGTGAAGCGCCGTCCGTGCCTCGGCGGCGGCGAGACGTCGCAACCGAGCGCGCCCAGGGACGGGAGCGGCCACTGTCGACGCTTGAGCGATCATTGGGGGTGGGGGGGAGCAAAGCACTTGACGGTGTCCACGGGGGAGGTCTCCGGGACCTTGCACCCCTGCTGAACGACCTCCGACACAGTGCCCAAGTTCGTTATGGTCCAGTCGATAGTGATAACACCCTTCCAGAAGAACCCCTGAATCGGTGTGCATTCTTTTGGCGTGACCTTGTGTGAGTATATTTCGCCCTCATTATTCTGGTTACGGCCGGAGATGAGGACGACGTTGTAGTGGCTGTGCGGCTGGCAGAGTTCGACCTGTTGTCCGTTCGTGCCTGCGAACGCTGACTGCGTGACGGCGAAGCCCAGGCCGGCCACGAGGGGGACAACTGCGAGCGACACGATGGTCAGTTTCTTGCGGCTCATGCGCGTGTTGCGATGCATTCCCTGCTCCTTCTCACTCATCCGACACTTCACCGTGTGACATGTCCGACTCATCTATGCCAGGACCGCCCTTGGGGTCTGTGGCGCACCCTTTGCTTGACGTACGCGGCTTATTTATCACTCCAGCACCAAGGGTTGGCAGAGGCAGATGTCCCAACCCGCGAGTAACTACGTTCGGTCCGCGTGTGGTTCTGCTCACGGGTTCCGGCTCTGTTCAGCCTCGGTACCTGATCGGTACGACAACGGCTTCAAACATCAAGATCAGTACAGGGCAGGGTTACCCGGTCCGGCACGCCGGGGTTCAGAAACGGATGGTCACTGAGTCATCAGGCTGATGTCGTTCTGCGGGGCCTGGGCGTTGGCTTGCGTCAGGGCCAGGCTCAACGGCACAAAGAAGGAGACGTTCGGCAGCCCGACTTCCTCGCCGCAGACTTCTTGTTCCCCATTCGGATCCTCACTCGAATAAAGGAGAGTCGATTCGTTGATGCCGACCCCCTCAACCGTGGTCGTGTCCGGGGTGGGGTCGGTGAACAGCGGACCCCCGCTGTCACCATCTTCTACGCACATGTTGGCCATGACTAAGTCGTCCTCGATGATCCCGTCGTCTGCTCTCCTCACGCCCACCGCTGTGACTTCCCCACACGTGGTTTGTGTTTTATTCCCGTGCTTGCACACCTTCGTGCCAACAGCCGGCTCACGCAATCCGGTTACCGGAAAGGTCTTGTTGCCGAAGGCTTTCACCTGCCCCAGCGCCTCATTGGGCATAGTTGCCCTTTTGAGGGCGACGACTCCCCAATCAGAGTCAGCAGGGCGGTTCGCGTACTTGTGTCCCACGCCGTTGATAATTTTGCCGTTGTCCGCCTTGATGAGGAACTTGTTGCTGGCGGGGGGCTTGGTCTCGTTGAAGCAGTGGGCGTTGGTGAGGAACCCGGTGGGTGCGTTCGGGCTGTTGTTGATG
>CAMLJW010000482.1 GCA_946480485.1 uncultured Streptomyces sp.
GACGCTACGTTCACGGATGATCGCCGTGCGGGTGTGGCGGGGGCAGCGACAGGCGCGATCAGCCCCCTTCGCCCCGGTAAGTCCCGCGCACGGCCAGGGGCGGCCCCTCGGCGGGAACCACTGAAGCTCCGCCGACCGCAGGCGACCCGGCCGGTCACCCACTCCAACGGAGCTTCAGCACTTCTCATCACGCCCAGACCCATCGGCAACGTGAGATAACACCACTCTCAACAGCCCCGGGGCCCGACCGCGGGTCAGCTCACGAACTCCCGCAGCATCTTGTTGCCGGGGCGCCGCTTGGCGGTGGCGCTGCTGTAGAGCATGGCGCAGGCGAACACGACGAACGGGGACAGCGCGAGTGCCCAGCCTGTGGCCGACATATGCCATGCCGCCAGGCTGGTGCCGGCAGTGCCGCTGATGAGTCCGAACCGGCTCAGCAGCAGGTAGAGGATCCAGATCATCGCGACCAGACTCAAGGCCGGGGCGATGAGCACGTTCCACATCCGGGAGTCCTCACCTGTCCGCCTGAAGTAGACGATGACGGCGATGCTCACGAGCGCCTGCACGAAGGTGAGCGCCACGATCGCGGTGATCGCGAACCAGTAGAAGAGGTTGACGACCGGGTCCAGTCCCAGCACGGCGAAGACCGCGATCACGCTGGCGGCCACCGCTGTCTGGAGGAACGACGCGTTGGTCGGGACTCCTCGGCTGTTGGCCCGGCCGAAGGCCCGCGGCAGCAGTTCACCGCGACCCATCGCGAAGAAGTAACGGGTGGCGGAGTTGTGGAAGGCGAGGACGCACGCGAAGGCGCTGCTGATCAGCAGCCACTTCATCAGCTCGGGCAGCCACGAGCCGACGTAGACGTCGGCCACGTGGAACAGCACCTGGGAGGGGTCTGCCAGAGGAACCTTGTCGACCGTGGTCAGCCGCAGCGTCTCGTCGGCCACACGGTCGTGCCCGACTCCGCTCACCATGCCGAACGACACGACCGCGAAGAGCGCCGTGATGATGCCGACGGAGAGGTAGGTGGACAGCGGAACGGTGCGTCTCGGGTTCCGTGACTCCTCGCCGTAGATGGCGGTCGCCTCGAAGCCGATGAAGCCGGCGAACGCGAAGGCGAACGCGATGCCGGGCGCGCCGTTCATGATGGCCGACGGACTGAACGAGGCGCCTATGTCGATGCCGTCGGGGCCACCGCCGTGGGCGAAGACGGCGATTGCCGTCAGCACCATGGAGCCGACTTCCAGGATCAGCAGCAGCCCGAGGAGCTTCGCTCCGAACTCGACGTGCATCAGGCCGAGCACCTGGACGAGGGCCACCGCGATCAGGGACCACACCCACCAGGGCACGGCCAGGGAGGGAAAGCTCCCGGCGAGGATGGCGCCCAGGTAGCCGTACACCGCGGTCTGCACCAGACAGTACGACATCACGGTCACGAAGGCTGACGAGACGCCCCATCGCACGCCCAGGCCCCGGCCGATGTAGGCGAAGAAGGCGCCGGTGTGCACCACGTGGTTGCTCATCGCGGCGTATCCGACGGAGAACAGCGCGAAGATCAGACCCGCGACGAGGAACGTCCCCGGGGCGGCGGCTCCGTTGCCGATGACGAGGATGCTGGGTACCAGACCCGTCATCCCCGCGATCGGCGCGGCGGCCGCGATGACGAAGAAGCAGATTCCGAAGACCCCGATGGCGTTCTTGGTGAGCGAGGAGCCGGACGACTCCGCAGTCTCCGCTGCCGCGTCGGTCTGTGGCTGACTCATGCATTCCTCCCAGAGGAGTTGGTGGGGCGGTGCGATTCCCGGCGCACCGGGCCGGACGCGAACGTCGTCACGCGACGGTGAGGACGATGCGTCCACGTGACTGACCGGAGCGCAGCAGCGTGTGCGCCCGGTTCGCCTCGCTGAGCGGAAGGTGCTCGACCACGTGACGCAGCGGCTCACGCCGGGCCAGGTCGAGCAGGCCCCGCAGGTCAGCGGGGCTCCCCCAGATACTGGTGGTCAGCCAGGCCTCGCTGGGCAGGCGCCCGAGACCGAAGGGGATTGTCCCTCCGAACATGCCCACGAGGACGACGACTCCTCCGCGCCGTACGGACGTCACGGCGGACCGCAGCGTCGCCTCGGCGCCGACGAAGTCGATGACCGAGTCGTACGGTGCCCCGTCGACGTCGTCCGGAGACAGCGTCACGTCGGCTCCCAGCTCCCGTGCCACGTCGAGCCTGGCCGACAGGGTGTCGACCACGGTCACGTGTGCGTCCGTGATGCGGCTGAGGAACTGGACGGCGTACTGGCCGAGGCCACCGGCGCCGATCACGAGTACCCGTGCCCGGCGACCGGGCTCCCACAGGGAGGTGGCGCGCCGGACGGCCCGGAAGGCGGTCAGCCCGCCGCACGCCAGAGGCGCGACTTCGAGGGGGTCGAGGCCCTCCAGCGGGATCAGGTAGTCCCGCTGAGGTATGAGCATCTTCTCGGCGTAGCCGCCGTTGTCAAGGATTCCGGCCTCGTGACTGTCCGCACAGATCATCTCCAGCCCCGATGAACACTCCCGGCACCCGGGACGTCGGCAGCCCCAGGGGGCGTAGACCATCACTGGCCCGAGCTGAGCGTCCACACCCACCACTTCGTGACCCAGGATGATAGGTGTTCGACCGATATGCCCATCCGCCACGTGGAGGTCCGAATGGCATACCCCGCACCCGAGAACATCGATCACGGCCTCGTGCGCAGAGACGGCCACCGGATCGGCCACCTCACACTCGACAAGCGGTCCCCCCGGACCCTGGAGGAGCATCGTCCGCATCGGTCAGCCTCTCTGGTTGTGCCCTTGCCATGCATGCATTCCGGCAAGTATATATGTGATCGCCGATAATTTATCTAGAGGAGGTGGCAATGGTCGCCGAGCCAGGCCGGACTCTTGACGAATGCGCGAAGATCGCCGAAGCCGCAGGTGTTCACTCTGTCGCCTGCCTGTTCACCGATACCTGGGGAGTCGCGCGTGGAAAGCACGTGCCGATCCGTCAGTTCCTCAGGGGCGGACGTTTCAACACCGCCGCCGTCGCGTTGTCGTGGAACCCGCGCTCCGACGTCCAGCCGACGCCCTGGGCGGAGATGGACAGTGAGTTCAAGGACATGACGGTCGTCCCCGACCTCGACACCTTCCGGGTCGCCGGCTGGACCGAGGGGACGGCGGTCGTCATCTGCGACACGGTGGACCCCGAGACCGGGGAGCCGACCGCCATGGACTCACGCGCGATGCTCAAACGGACGCTCCGGGAGTACGCCGAACTCGGGCTGACGGTCAACCAGGCACCGGAGCTCGAGTTCCACCTCTTCGACACCGACTGGCAGCCGATCTCCACCAAGACGCTGTGCTACTCCATCGACCGCGCCGACGAACTCGAACCGGTGCTCGGAGCCATCCGCGAGGCCATGCTGCGGACCGGCATCGACTGCGAGGCGAGCAACGTGGAGTACGGCCCGTCGCAGGTCGAGATCAACCTCCGCTACGCGTCGGGGATGACGGCCATCGACGAGACCATCCTCTTCCGTCTCCTCACACGGGTGGTCGCCCGCAGGCACGGCTACAACGCGACCTTCATGGTCAAGCCGATCAACGGCGGGTCCGGCTCGGGCATGCACATCCACCAGAGCCTGGTCGACACGGACGGGCACAACATCTTCGCCACCGGCGACAACCCGGGCCACGAACTGCCGTCCAGGGCCATGAAGAGCTACGTCGCCGGACTGCTGCGCCGCCAGCTGGAACTCCAGGCGCTGGCGATGCCCACCGTGACCGCGTACCGGCGGGCGGAGGACTACTCGTTCTCCCCGACCCAGATCTGCTGGGGACTCGACAACAGACTGGTCGGGGTGCGCTGCCTGACCCCCAACGCCGCCGGAACCCGCGTCGAGGTCCGGTGGGCCGCCGCGGACGCCAACCCCTATCTCGTCGCGCACGGCTATCTCCAGGCCGGGCTCGAAGGCATGCGCGACGAGGCCACACTCCAACCGGTCTCAACCGGCGACCCGCACGCCGACACCGCTCTC
>CAMLJW010000483.1 GCA_946480485.1 uncultured Streptomyces sp.
GATCTCGCGTGCGATTGGCTCGCTGGCCGGGCTGCTGGTCGGCAAGGGCAAGGACGTGATCCGGGGCCTGTGGAACGGCATCGCGTCCATGGGCGGCTGGCTCTGGTCGAAGATCAAGAGCTTCGTCAGTAAAAACGTCGTGGACGCGGTCAAGGGATTCCTGCTCATCGGCTCGCCCTCCAAGCTGATGGCGGACCAGGTCGGCCAGTGGATCCCTGCGGGCATCGCGGAGGGAGCCGAGTCCGAGGCGCCTGCCCTGGACAAGGCCATGCGCGGCCTGGTCAACGTGCCCGGCCTGACCACCGCACGCCGCAGCGGCGGCGGCACCGGCGCCGCAGCGACCACGAAGGTACTCATCGAGGTCGCCGGCCCCGAGCCCGTGAAGCGGCTGATCCGTTACATCGTCGCCAAGGATGCCGGCGGCGACGTCCAGAAGGCCTTCGGCCAGTAAGGAGGCCCCTGTCGTGGTGTTCCCGAACACACCGCTGGATATCCGCACCGACCTGCAGCTGGACGGTGTGTGGACCGATTCCAGCGGCGACGTGTACGTGCGCGATCCGAAGGAGATCGACTGCGGGCGCCGTGACATGGGCGCCCGCACCGACCCCGGACACCTGTCGCTGACCTTCAACAACCGGGATGGCAAGTACAGCCCACGCAACGCCATGTCGCCGCTGTACGGGCTGATCGGCCGCAACACCCCAGTACGGGTGTCCGTGCCCGGCCCCACCCGCTACCTGGAACTTTCCGGCGCCACCGACAGCTACGCCTCCACCCCCGACACCGCGGCCCTCGACATCACCGGCGATCTCGATGTGCGGTGGGAAGGCGAGGCCTCCTGGTACGGGCCCGGGGCGCAGATGCTGATCGGCAAGTGGGGTGCCACCGGAAACCGGTCGTACAACCTGCGCCTGCAGAACGGCACGCTGATCCTGCACGTCACCCGCGACGGCGCGGTCGGCCCCACCTCCTACGCCCCGCTGCCCGCGCTACCCAAGCGCGCTGCCCTGCGAGGCATCCTCGACGCGGACAACGGGGCCGGCGGCTGGACCATTCGCCTGTACTGGGCTCCCTCTCTGGCCGGGCCGTGGACGCAGATGGGGACCGAAGGCACCGGCACCACCCCTGTCACGATCCACGCGAGCACGGCGCCGCTGCTGATCGCCCCCAACGACCTGGCCGCGACGCCACCGCGGCGCGTAGTGGACGGCCGGGTATACGCCGCGGAGGTCCGCAACGGCATCGACGGCACCGTGGTGGCCTCGCCCGACTTCGAGGCGCAGCCCCTCGGCACCACGCCGTTCGCCGACTCCGCCGGCCTCACCTGGTCCTACAGCGGCACCGCCCACATCAGCGGCCGGGACTACCGGTTTACCGGCGAGATCTCCGCCTGGCCCAAGAAGTGGCAGCCCGACGGATCCGACGTGTGGACGCCCGTCGAGGCCTACGGGCTGCTGCACCGCTACGACCAGGGCGCCAAAGCCCTGAACTCCACCCTGCGTCGCCGCATCCCCTCCGGACTCCCGGACGCGTACTGGCCATTCGAGGAGGACCGCGACGCCTCCCACGCCTACTCGCCCATCACGGGAGTGCAGCCCGCCGCGGTCACAGGCCTGGAGTGGGCGGCGGTGGACACCCTGCCGTCCTCGAAGGCACTGCCGCGGCTCACTGCGGCGGCGACGCTGTCGGCGATCGTGCCGGCGGGCACTGACGGCCAGTGGCAGATCGAGTTCGTCTACAACGCCGACGACAAGGCGCCCCCGGGCACGGGTCCGCACGCCGAGGTCATCAGCGTCTCGACCACGGGCACCGTCCGGCGCTGGGTGATCGGCATGCGAGCCGGGAACGTGCGGATCTACGGCTTCGACGCGTCCGGCACGGACATCATCTTCCGGGCTATCGCCGTCGGCGGGGACGTCTTCCACGGCTGGGTGCGCATGCAGATCTGGGCGAGCGACAACGGCGACGGCACCCTCGACTACCGCGTGAACTTCCAGGATGTCGGGGGCGACGCGGGCGGCCTGGGCGGCACCACCGCCGGGACTGCGGGCCGCGTCACCGCGGTCACGGCGAACTGGGGGGCGCTGACCGAGGGCTGGGGGTTCGGGCATCTCAGCGTGCTGCCGACCGCCGGGAGCTCCCTCTACACGGGCAGCGACAACGCGTATGCGGGCGAGACGGCGTGGGAGCGCCTGTTCCGCCTGGCGAGCGAGGAGTCCTTGCCGCTCGCCAGGATCGCGGGCGAGCTGACGCCGCAGCAGGTCGGGCCACAGCGCCCGGAAAACCTGCTGGACCTGCTGCACGCAGCGGCCGACGCTGACGGCGGCATCCTCCTGGAGGACCGCGACCGGCTCGGCCTGATCTACCGGGACCGGTCGTCCATGTACACGCAGGAGCCCGCGCTCACCCTCGTCTACGGCGAGCCGGGCCTGGGCCCCGACCTGGAACCCGTCGATGACGACACCGCCACCCGCACCGACCGGACCGTCAAACGCGACGGCGGGTCGGAGGCCCGCGCGATCCTCGAAGAAGGCCGCCTGTCCGTCCAGGACGCGCCCAACGGGATCGGCGTGTACGACGACAGCCAGACGCTGTCCCTCAACAGCGACACGCAGGCGGAGCCGATCGCGCACTGGCTGCTGCACCTGGGCACCTACGACGGCGACCGCTACCCCGTCGTGTCCGTCATGCTCCACAAGGCCCCCAACCTCATCCCGCAGGTACTCGCCATGCGTGAGGGCGACCTCATCCGCATCACGAACCTTCCCGCCTACGTGCACCACGGCGACCTGGACCTGATCGTCCAGGGCTACCACGAGGTCCTCGACCTGCAGAAGTGGGACATCTCCTTCAACTGCTCCCCGGGCGGCCCGTGGAACACGGCGAAGGCCGACCACCCCGTCTACGCGAAAGCCGGTACGGACGGCACGTTGCTCGTGTCCGCGGTCGACGCCACAGCGACAGCACTCGATGTGACGAACGTGGGAGCGGACTGGACGACCGACCCCGCTGAGATGCCGATCCCCCTCGAGGTGGGCGGCGAGACGATGACCGCCACCACTATCACCCAGCACGGCGACACCTTCACGCGCACCGTTTCCGGGGGCTGGGGAACGTCGGCGACGGGCATCGCATGGTCAACGTCGGGCGGCTCGGCCGGCGACTACTCGGTCGACGGGGCGGCGGGTAAGCATGTTCTGAACAGCGTCAACGTCTCCCGCAGGGCCACCGCTACAGCCGGCTCCGCCGACTTCGACATGGCGGTGGACATCACCCCCTCCGCCCTCGCTACCGGCGGTTTCTACTCGGGCAGCCTGCTGGCCCGCAGTACGGACAGCAACAACATGTACATGGCCCGCCTCGCGTTCGAGACGGCCGGCACGGTGACACTGTCGCTACGCAAGCGGGTCGGCGGGACCGAGACCCAGCTGGCCACCTTCAGCACAGGCATCACCTACACGGCAGACACGAAGCTGCGCCTGCGCTTCCAGGGGACGGGCTCCGCCTTCCTCGCACGTACCTGGCTGGCCAGTACTTCCGAGCCCGACGTGTGGCAGGCGACCGCCACAGACAGCAGCCTGACGGCGGCCGGGCAATTCGGGATGCGCTCGATCACAGCGTCCGGCAACACGAACACCGCGCCGACGATCAGCTTCGACAATCTGACGATCGTCGGCAGGCAACGCTTCACGGTCACACGCTCCGTGAACGGCGTCATCAAGTCCCACGCGACAGGGGCCCCAGTCAGCCTGGCCTATCCCGCTGTCGCGTCTCTCTGAACGGAGTTCCCCCTTGGCAACCCCTGTCGACCAGTGGCAGCCCGGCATGGACATCACTGCAGGACGGCTGGAGTCAATGAACGAGCGTGCCAGCTTCATGGTCACCAACTACGGGGCCGACAGCAGCGGCACCACAGACGCGGCCCCCGGCATTCAGGACGCCCTCAACCAGGCCCGCGATGTGGGCGGCGCGCAGGTGACGGTGCCGCCCGGGGTGTATCTGATCGGGCAGACCCTGCGGATCTACTCCAACACCCG
>CAMLJW010000484.1 GCA_946480485.1 uncultured Streptomyces sp.
CGACTTCGGAGTGGACTTCGTCGAGGACGCGACGCCGACTCCGGCCGGCCAGACACCCGCCCCTCCCCCACCCCCAGGCGCCTACCCACTCACGGCCGCCCCCCTGCCCCGCGCCCCCCCCATGCCCACCCCACACCGCGCGCCCACGTCCAGGCCGCCGGGAAAGGCGCCACCCGCACCGTCACCTGGCGCCTGTCGCGGTTCGGGTGTGGGGCGGATCGGCCGCATTATCGAGCGAGCGCCGGTCCAGGTGGCCTGGATCTTCTGCGGCGCGCGGAGGACCGCGTACAGGGTCAGGCCGCCGGGTCAGGCCGCCGGGTCAGGCCGCCGCGGGGACCTGACAGAGCCCTGCTGACTGCACGTACTGCTTGAGCGGTTCCCTCAGCTGGAGCAGCTTTTGACCTTGACGTTGTCGATGACAGGGCCGAAGGGCGTTGGCCCGGAAGTGCTGGCGAACGTCAGCTTCGTGGAAGTCCGGTTGGCCACGAACGTGAACTGCCGGGTTACGTAGCCCATGGTCGTGAATGTCTTGCCGGCGGTGTTGAAGGTGAAGTCCTGGAAGTTCTGCCCGTCGATGCGGGCTTCGCCCGTCTTCACGGTCGGCGGACCCCCGGGGTTGCCGGCGAGCGAGTACGTCACGGTGTACTTCGTCCCGGGCTCCGTCGTGAACGTCTGGGACAACGTGCCTGCGGTGATGCCGTTGAGGTCCACGGACTGGTCGCCCTCCGCAGCCTGCCAGTAGCCGTCGTCGTCGAGGTCGACGCTCCCGTTCTCGACCTGCCACAGACCCATCGTCTGGCCTGCGAAGTAGATCGCAAACGAGTTCGGCGGGGCGATGGGGGTTTCGAAGCTGCCGTTGGTGAAGGCGGTGGTGGCCTGGGCTGCCACCGTGCGGGCCGAGTGGGCGCTGTGAGCAGGGGATGCCGCCGCGGCACCGACACCTGCAAGCAGACCGACCACGGCGAGTGCAGCGTAACGCTTGGACAACATGGGAGCCTTCCCGACACGGGGGCGCAATCCGGACGGGCAGAAACTCCCATAACCGTCCATGAATGCGGCTTGAAGACACACCGGCATCCAGGTGAGTACCAACCGGCCATCGAGCCAGGCATCTGATACGCGGCAACGGCGGGAGCAGGTAGCCCGCACGATGTCCGGCGCGAAGACCTAAGGGCGGGGCGGCGTCCCGGGAGTCCGGGCGCCGCCCCTGACGGTCCTCACCGATCGAGGCCGGACCTTCGCAACGTCACTGGTCCGCGTACTTGTCCCGCAGTTCGACCTTCCGCACCTTGCCGCTGACCGTCATCGGGAAGGACTCCAGGAGCTGGAGCCTGCTGGGAACCTTGTAGTGCGCCAACCGCCCCGAGCAAAAGGCCCGCAGCTCCTCCAGAGTCAGCGGGTCACCGGCGTCGCGCGGGATGACGCAGGCGAGCACCTCCTCGCCGTACCGCTCATGGGGGACGCCCACCACCTGAATGTCGGCGATCTTCGGATGCGCGTACAGGAACTCCTCGATCTCCCGCGGGTAGATGTTCTCGCCACCCCGGATGATCATGTCCTTGATCCGGCCGACGATCCGGACGTACCCGTCGTCGAGCATCACGGCCAGGTCCCCGGTGTGCATCCAGCGCCCGGAGTCGACGGCCTCCGCGGTCTTCTCGGGCTCGTCCCAGTAGCCGAGCATCACGCTGTAGCCGCGGGTGCACAGCTCGCCCGCCGACCCGCGCGGCAGCGTCACCCCGCTCACCGGGTCGACGACCTTGACCTCGACATGCGGCAGTGCGCGCCCCACGGTGCCGGTGCGGTGCTCCAGATCGTCGTCGCGGCGGGTCTGGAGCGACACGGGCGAGGTCTCGGTCATGCCGTAGCAGATGGAGACCTCGACCATGTGCATCTCGGCGACCACCCGTTTCATGACCTCCACGGGACAGGGCGAGCCGGCCATGATCCCGGTCCGCAGGGAAGAGAGGTCGTACGTCGCGAAGTCCGGGAGGCCGAGCTCGGCGATGAACATCGTCGGGACCCCGTACAGCGAGGTGCAGCGCTCCCGCTCGACCGCCTTCAGCGTCGCCTCCGGGTCGAAGGACGGCGCCGGGATCACGATGCACGCGCCGTGGGAGGTGGCTCCCAGGTTGCCCATCACCATGCCGAAGCAGTGGTAGAAGGGCACGGGCAGACACACCCGGTCCTGCTCGGTGTAGCCGAGGGTCCGGCCCACCCAGTAGCCGTTGTTGAGGATGTTGTGGTGCGAGAGCGTGGCACCCTTCGGGAAGCCGGTGGTGCCCGAGGTGTACTGGATGTTGACCGGGTCGTCACAGCTCAACTCTGCCTGGACAGCTTCCAGTTGCTCCTGTCTGTCTGGCGACGCGCCCGCGATGAGCGCGTCCCAGCTCGGGTCGCCGATGTAGACCGTCTCGCGCAACTGCGGGCAGTTCTCGTGTACTTGGCCGACCAGCGCCCGGTAGTCGCTGCCCTTGTGCGCGAGCGTGGCGACCAGGAGCGAGATCCCGGCCTGCTTCAGTACGTACTCCAACTCGTGGACGCGATAGACCGGGTTGATGTTCACCATGATGGCGCCGATACGGGCGGTCGCGTACTGGACGAGCACCCATTCGGGGCAGTTGACCGCCCAGATGCCGACGCGATCGCCCTTCCGCACACCCTTGGCGAGCAGCCCGCACGCCACCTCGTCGACCGCCGCGCCGAACTCGGCGTAGGTCCAACGCCGCCCGGAGGGCACGTCGACAAGCGCGTCCCGCGAGGGGTAGGCGGCGATGGCGCGGTCGAGACTGGCGCCGATGGTGTCGCCCAGGAGCGGTGTCGTACTGGTCCCGTGCGTGTAACTCGACGGCCCGGTCACCGGACCTCCTCCTCGCGGTTCCCCTCGGTGGAGCCCGCGGCGGTGGCCTCGCCAAGCTCGATCCGGCGGATCTTGCCCGACACGGTCTTGGGCAGGTCGGCGAACTCCAGGCGGCGGACGCGCTTGTACGGGGCGAGGGCGGTCCGGGAGTGCTCGAAGAGGACCTTGGCGGTGTCGGGCCCCGGCTCCCATCCCTGCGCCGGCACGACGGACGCCTTCGGGAGGGCGAGGCGCAGCTCGTCGGGGGCCGGCACGACGGCCACCTCGGCCACGGCCTCGTGCTCGAGGAGCGCGCTCTCCGGTTCGAATGGGCTGATCTTGTAGTCGCCGGCCTTGAAGACGTCGTCGGCGCGACCCATCGGGCGGGGCCGGCTGAAACCCTCGTAGGCTGTGACACAGTCCTCGCGGTGCTCCAGCAGGAAGTCCCGCGCGCCGCGGAAGCGCTCCGTCGGCGTCGTCATCGGCGTCGTCATCTGTCCTCCTCGGACCCGGCCACATTGCCGGGCGTTTCAATGGCATCGTGTAATCGGTGATGCGGGTCTCACCACCCCCGGACGGGGGTGTCGGGCTGAAGGGACGAGCACGTGGCAGCGGACGCGACCGGAGCGGTGAACGTGACCGGGGCGGTGGAGATGCGCGGCGCCCTGAAGCGGCTGCGAAGCACGACAGGGCTGCCGGTCGCCTTCGGCGGCCGGGTCGAGCCGGACGGCGGGCGGATTCGCATCAGTGAGTTGACGGGTACGGCGACGACGGCGCTCAGCGCGCTCGGGGTGGCGTCGGGCAACGGGCTCGGCGGCAAGGCGGTGGCTCTCGCACGGCCCTGCGCGGTCACGGACTACTCCTCCTCGCGGCAGATCAGCCATGAGTACGACGCCGTGGTCGCCGCGGAGGGGCTGCGGTCCGTACTCGCGGTGCCGATCGTCGTACGCCGCCGGGTACGCGGTGTGCTGTACGGCGCCCTGCGCACCGCTCAGCCGCTCGGCGACCGGACGCTCAGCGCGGCGGTGGAGGCGGCTCGGGACGTGGAGCAGTCGCTGGTCGTACGGGATGAGGCGCACGGCCTGCTGGCGGCGGCGCGCGACCCGGGGGCGGCCGCTGGCGCGGCGTGGGAGCAGGTCCGCGAAGCGCACGGGGCGCTGCGGGCGCTGGCTCCGCGCGTCGAGGACCCGGCGCTAC
>CAMLJW010000485.1 GCA_946480485.1 uncultured Streptomyces sp.
GCCACGTGTGTCATGGGTTCGTCCCGGCCTAGCGCGCGGCTGCGAACGGCGCGTAGCGCTCGTCGACCGGGCGGCCGAGGGCGGCGCGGACGTCGCGGGCGGTCTGGTCGGCGAGGACCTCGAGGGCGCCGGCTTCGAGACCGTCCAGGACCTGTCGGACGACGTCGGCGGGCGGGGTTTTCGGCGCGTCGACCCCGGTGGCCATGTCGGTGTCGACGTATGCCATGTAGACGCCCACGACCTGCACTCCGCGCGGAGTTAGGTCCAGGCGCATCGAGTCGGTCGCGCTCCACAGGGCCGCCTTCGAGACGCTGTAGCTGCCGCCGATCCCGAGCCAGGACAGGACCGAGGCCACGTTGACCACCGCGCCGCAACAATCGTCGAGCCGGTCGGCGAACGCCGTGGTGACCGCGAGCGGCCCGAACAGGTTGACCTCGAGCTCCCGGCGCAGGTTCGCGGTGTCACCGCTGAGCACCCGCGTCGGCGTGGAAACCCCCGCGTTGTTGACCACGATGCTCACGTCGTGGGCGGTCGCGGCCGCGCGGGCGACGGAGTCGGGATCGGTGACGTCGAGCTGCAGCGGGACGACGCGGGGGTCGTCAGTGGTGATCGACTCGGGGTTGCGGGCGGCGGCGTAGACCTTCGCCACCCCCCGGGTCAGGAACTGCTCGACGAACTCGCGGCCGAGCCCGCGGTTCGCGCCGGTGATGAGAACGGTCTGGTCGGTCAGCGTCGTCATGGGTACTCCTCGAGGTTTGGTTGCCCCGGTAGGGCAGAACGTGCCTTGAAGGACGGGCAGGGCCGCCGACGGCTACTTCATCGTGACGACGACCTTGCCCTTGACCCGGCCGGAGCCGACGTAGTCGAGCGCGGCCACGGTGTCGTCGAAGTCGAAGACCCGGTCGACGACCGGGCGGATCGTGCCGGCATCGACCAGCGCGGTGATCTCCCGCAGCTGGTCGCCGTTGGCTCGCATGAACAGAAACGAGTACCGCACCGCGTTTCTGCGCGCGGCGCGGCGGACCTTGCGGCTGAGCACGGCCAGCACCGGGCGCAGCAGCGGCCTGCCGAGCTGCGTCGCGAAGT
The DNA here is from genome assembly GCA_946480485.1 of uncultured Streptomyces sp. Next base: position 1,087 of record CAMLJW010000485.1, read on the forward strand.
CCGGGTCCGGCGGGCCGCCGATGCCGATGGCCAGGCCACCGGGTCGCAGAACCCGCAGCGACTTCTCGAGGTTCTCGCCGCCGAGGGGGTCCAGGACGACGTCGACGTCGCGCAGCACCTGCTCGAAGTCCTCCCGACGGTAGTCGATGACGAGGTCCGCGCCGAGGTCACGGACCCAGTCGAGGTTGGCGGTGCTGGTGGTCGTGGCGACGTACGCGCCGAGGTGCTTGGCCAACTGGATCGCAATCGTGCCGACGCCACCGGATCCCGCGTGGATGAGGACCTTCTGGCCGGGGGCCAGGTTCGCCTTTTCCACCAGCGCCTGCCATGCCGTGAGCGCGACCAGCGGCAGCGACGCCGCCTCGGCCATCGTCAGCGCGGCCGGCTTGAGCGCCAGATCGCGTTCGTCGATCGCGATCAGCTCGGCGAACGTGCCGATGCGGTCCTTGTCCGGACGGGCGTAGACCTCCTCGCCCGGCGCGAACCGTTGCACATCGGGTCCCACTCGCTCCACGACCCCGGCGAGGTCGTTGCCGAGCACGAACGGTGGCTTGTAGGGCAGGACCAGCTTGAACTCGCCGGCCATGATCTTGGCGTCGAGCGGGTTCACACCCGAGGCCAGGATCCGTACCAATACGTCGTGGTCGCCGATGTCCGGTGCGGGCAACTGTCCTGCCCGTAACCTGCTGTTCTTGCCGTAGTTGTTGACGATGAAAGCCTTCATGTCAGCTCGTCCCTTCACGATTCGGGGTGGGGCTGTCGCCCCGGGGAAGATGAGTCGCGGACCGTGTAGACCGAACCTCGGCTGCGCCTGTTTAGCCTTGCCCAGACTGTTGACACATTGCGGCGAGCCTTATCCCACCCGCTCGAATACCGCGGCGATGCCCATCCCGCCGCCGATGCAGAGCGTCACGAGCCCGTAGCGGGCCTGACGGCGCTCCAGCTCGTACAGGGTCTTGACGGTGAGCACCGCGCCCGTGGCTCCGATGGGGTGCCCCAGCGCGACCGCTCCGCCGACGGGGTTCATCTTCTCGTCGGGCACCTTGAGCTCCCGCTGCACCGCGAGGGCGACGGAGGCGTACGCCTCGTTCGCCTCGACGACGTCGATGTCATCGATGGTCAGCCCCGCCTTCTCCAGCGCCTTGAGCGACGCGGGCACCATGCCGATGCCCATGTAGGCCGGGTCGACGCCGCTGACGGCCGCCGAGACCAGCCGGCCGTTGACCGGCAGGCCGAACTCCTCCGCCTTGGCCGCGCTGGTCACCAGCATCAGCGCCGCACCGTCGTTGATGCCGCTGGCGTTGCCGGCCGTCACGAGACCGTCCTTCTTGAATACCGGCCGCAGCCGCGCCAGGCCCTCCGCCGTGGAGTCGGGCCGCACGTGCTCGTCGGTGGTGAAGTCGACGGTCTGCTTCTTCTGCTTGATCGGCACGGGCACGATCTGGCCGGCGAAGAGTTCCTCACTGTGGGCCTTGGCCGCGAGCTGGTGGCTGCGCGCGGCGTAGGCGTCGCAGTCCTCCCGGGTGATGCCGTACCGCTCGGCGACGTTCTCGGCGGTGATGCCCATGTGGTAGTCGTTGAAAGCGTCCCACAGGCCGTCGTTGACCATGTGATCAAGGATCTTGGCGTCCGGCAGTCCCATGCGGTAGCCGTAGCGGCCCTTGGGCAACAGGAAGGGCGCCTGGTCCATGTTCTCGATCCCGCCGGCCAGCACCACCTCGGCGTCGCCGAGGGCGATCTCCTGGGCAGCATTGACGATCGCCTGCAGTCCCGAGCCGCACATCCGGTTGAGGGTCAGTCCCGGCGCCTGGACCGGGACACCGCTCTTCACCCCGACCTGGCGGCCGGGGTTCATGCCCTGACCCGCGGACAGGATGTTGCCGACGATCACCTGGTTGATGCGCGCGGGATCGATACCCGAGCGCTCCACCACGGCCTTGCCCACCGTGGCACCGAGGTCCGTGGCCGGCACGTCCTTGAGCGCCCCGCCGAACGTGCCGATCGCGGTGCGCAGCGGAGTTGAGACAACGATGTCTGCCGCGCTGTTACCGAAACCCATTGTCCGTCACCTCTCTGTCAGGAATTCTGCGATGATCTCGGCCAGTTCCACCGGCCGGTCGAACACACGACGTGTCCGCCGCCGCGTTCTCTGTCTCATTGTCGTGGCTGGATGTTTTGCAGCCGGACCGTTCCTCGTGCGACGACTCGGCCGCTCTCGTCGGTGATGCGGACGTCCCACAGTTGCTGGGTTCGTCCCTGCTGAACGGGTGCGGCGGTGACGGCGACGGTGCCGGTGGTCATCGAGCGGAGGAAGTCCGTGTTGTTGTTGGTGCCTACCGCGATTTGGCCGCGGTCGGCCACGGCGGTGGTCGCGCCGACGCTGGCGGCGCTTTCGATGGCTGCGGTGTAGACGCCGCCATGGACCACGCCCCAGGGGGTGTGGTGTGCCGGGCCGAGCTCGATCACGCCTTCCACCCGATCCCCGGCGACGTGGGTAAGCCGGAGTCCGGCGGCCGCCACAAAAGCGCTGGCGTTGTCCAGCTCTGGTGCACCCGGAGGTTGTGCTCCGGTCACGGTTGTTCCTCTGTCAGCGCGCATGGCTCCTCACAACGTTGTCCGGGTGGCGTAACGCCGTAGCTGCCGGTAGAGGGCGGTCAGGTCCGCGCCGAGCGCCGGTCTGACGTCCCGGCTGATGCTGTCGACCGGGTGAACGCCGGCGAGCGCCCCGGTCAGCTTGCCTTTGCCGATGGGAGGTTCGGACGGCTTGGACGATGACCGCGTCACCCATCGCGGTCGCCTCCTTGGACTCGGGTGCGGAAGGGGTTGTCGGCTGCTGAGGGGTGGTCAGGTCAGCGGCGGGAGAATCCGGCGGGATTGCCGGCCGAGGGCCAGCAGCCGGCCGGCTTGACTCCAGACGGCGGCGTCGTCCATCGCCCAGCC
>CAMLJW010000486.1 GCA_946480485.1 uncultured Streptomyces sp.
CGGCCTTGGGGACCTCGACCACGGTCTCGTAGTCCGGAATCTCCATCTGGGCCAGCGCTTCGGGGTCGGTCACCTCGCGGCCCTGGACGACGAACGTACCGTTCGGCGTAAGGATCATGATCGGGTCCGCGACGCGCCTAATCTCCCCGGCCGGCAGGCCGTCCGTCGTGAGGTGCTCGAACAGCTCTGTGGGCACCTCCACCGCCGTCTCCCCCTCCGGGATCTCAAGCTGCATCAGCAGGTCGTTCGCGAAGATCTTCCAGCCCTGGACGAGGTAGGTGTCCCGGTCTGTGGCGTACAGGGTCGGGCAGTCGCCGACCGTGGAGTTCTTACCAAGGAACCGTAGCTTCATGGCCGTTCTCCTGTCTGCTGCCTTGCTTGGGTTTGCGCGACATGACGATGGTCGATGGGCAGTTGTGGGCGGTCAATCAGCTTGCTGCAAACTCGCGCAATCTCCTTGGGACTTGGGTGACGGCCGCTCTACGTTCGTCTCCGAACCCGAGCAACCGAGGCAGTCGCCGCAGGTTGCGGTACCGAGGGGAGATGCGTGGTGAGCACCGTGACGGACAGACGCAAGGCTCCAGCCGTCGACAAGCAGCCCATCGACACGGAGCTGATCGCGGACAGCACCGACGCCGCCCTGAGGATGAAGCTGGGCACCTCCACCCGCGAGAGCATCGACATCAGGACCACGGCCGTCATCGAGCAGCTGAACCGGCTTCTCGGCATGGACCTGGGCGCGGACGAGGACCCCGACATCAGGAGTCTCGTCAGACGGGCGAACAAGCTGCTGGAGCTGTCAGCGCGCCCTACGAAGGAGACCCCGGCCTTCAGCGCCTTCTTCTATATGCGCGACGTCGCCAGTCTTACCCGTCGGCTGCTGTGGGTCTGCCCAGAGGCAGGCGGCCATGCGCCCTGATCACCCCGTGCTCCCTCGTGTCTCTCCCCCGCCGACACGCGCCGTCCGCGAGCCTGAGTCCGGGTTCTGGTGCGAATGGCGTCACGCGGACGGGCGGCGCATCAGCTGTGCCGCGCAGCCAACCGCCGCCTCGGCTGTCCGATGGGCACGCATTCAAGTACGCGTCATCGCCTCGGCCGCTGAGCCGGCCTCCATCGACCTTCTCGTGGACCGACGTACCCAGAGCCGGCGGGACGCCGTCTCAGATCTTCAACAAGGTGTGGATTTCACGTTGCCGCTCGCAGCGGGGCCGTGCTCCTTCGTGTGGCATGCGCGCCCCGTCGCCTTTCTGCCCCTCTCCGGCGGCAACCCGATGCCCCATCTCCTGGGAGGAGGCCCGCCATGGGGGTGAGGCCAGGAGAGTTGTGGAGCCGTTTCGACTGGGCGACCGGCAACTGCTTCAGGTGCGAGCAGACGAACGCCCCCGTGGCCGAGGTAGGCGAGATCGCGGTGGCGGGCACGGCGTTTCCCCTCTGCGCCTGCCAGCGATGCGTCTTCAGGCTCGAACAGCTCCACTGGACGATGAGCGAGCGCGTCGCCCGCCTGCGGAATGCCCCGGCTCCCGGACAGCCCAGTCCCCTCAGCCAGTGGCCCACGAAAGCACCACTCAACAGACCGCCCGCCCACGTCGCGTAGGAGAACGGCCGCGTCCTGGGCGGGCCTTCAACCCCGCTCCCGCTGTTCGAGCTGGAGGTATCCCCGACCTCAGAAGGACAGGTCACAGCGGAAGCGGGCCGCACCGCCACAAGAAGAGAGAGCCGCCTTGGCAACCGAGGAACCAGACGACGACACGTTGTTCGACCTGATCGGCGCCGTCGGTGCCGGAATCAACGCCAGTAGGGACGAGGGCCTTCCCCTTGACGTGCGCGAACTCGCCGCCGACCTGGCCGACAACACCGCAGACAGGCTGGACCAGTTCAAGAAGACGACGTAGTGCCGAGAAGGAGAAGGCTCGTGAATGACACTCCCGCCCCGACGTCCGAGCAGCACAACGCCCCCACATCCGAACAGCAGTTGCGTGACGCGATGGTGGAGAGGCTGATCGAGCTGGGCGCCGCGCGCAGTACCCGCGTCGTGACTGCGTTCCGTTCGGTACCCCGGCACCTGGCCACCCCTGAAGTGGAGATGGCCAAGACGTACGAGGCTGAGTTCGCGGCCATCACGAAGACGGACCCGACGGGTGTGAACATCAGCTCGGTGTCCGCCCCACGCATCCAGGCCATGCAGATCGAGCAGGCGGACATCCGGCCGGGGATGAGCGTCCTGGAGATCGGCTCCGGCGGGGTGAACGCGGCCTACCTCGCCGAGATGGTGGGCGAGCGGGGCCACGTCGTCACGATGGACATCGACCGCGACGTCACCCGGCGTGCGGAGGACTTCCTCAAGGCGACCGGCTACGACCGGATCGTCACCGTGATCACAGCCGACGGCGAGCACGGCGTGCCCAGCCACGCGCCGTACGACCGCATCGTCGTCACCGTGCAGGCCGCCGACATCCCACCCGCCTGGGTCCACCAGCTGACGGAGGGCGGTCGGCTCGTTGTCCCGCTCAGGATGCGTGGCATGACCCGCACGGTGGCGTTCGTCCGCGACAGGGAGCGGCTCGTCAGTGACGGGTTCGAGCTGTGCGGGTTCGTACCGATGCAAGGCGTCGGGGAGAACCGCGTACGCCTGGCAGTGCTCCACGACGTGGAGGAGGAGGAAATCGCCCTCCGCCTCGACGGACATCCCGAGCCCGACGCCGCGGCCCTGCGGGTGGCCCTGGGTATGCCCCGCGTCGAGGCGTGGTCAGGCGTCACCGTGGCCGGTGACGAGTCCACCGAGCACCTGGACCTGTGGCTGACCACCGCCCTCGACAACCTTCCCCTGATGGCGGCCAAGGTCGGCGCACGACAGCGTGGTCTGGTCGCCTCCGCGTCGCCGATCGGCCTCCCCACGCTGGTGGACGGTGACAGCTTCGCCTACCGCACCGCGCGCCCCACCGACGACCCGGACCGGTACGAACTCGGGGCGATCGGCCACGGGCCGCAGGGTCAGAAGGTCGCGGACCGCCTGGTGGAGGAGATCCAGGTCTGGCACAGCGACCACCGGGCCCAGCGTGCGCACATCGAGGTCCATCCGGCGGGTACACCGGACGACCGGCTGCCCGCGGGCCGGCTCATCGACCGGCCCCACACGCGGGTCACGATCACCTGGCCGTGACGCCGTCGGCGGCGCCACGGCCAGGCCGGCACAGCACATCCCACCCAACTCTTCCCGTGAGGAGAACGTCATGGCACCGCAGAACCCCACCACAACGCTGAAGGCCGCGACCGACTACACCACCACCGCCGGGTCGGACTTCGACCTCAACATCGAGACCCTCGCCTCTGCCCCGGTCATCGGCTCGCTGCTGAACGACACCAGCGACAACTGCACCTCCACCTGCCAGTCCGCCTGCACCAACAGCACCTGCATCGGCGGCTGACCCACCGGAGGCCGGGCGGAATCTGACCCGCCCGGCCCGCGCACCACCGTGACGAAGGACGAAGAAGGGGGCACAGGGGTGTACCGCGCAATCGATGCAAGCATGATCCGCGCATCAGTCTTCCCTCTAGCGGCGACGCTTCCTCCTTGGCCCGACCTGGATGGGGAAGCCCCCGCCGACGTCGAACGCTGGCGCGACTGGATCGCCCAGGTCTGGGCGGACGAATCCCGGGCAGCCGCCATCGAGTTCGCCGGGCCGCTCCTCGCCGCTGCCATCCGCGACGTGCTCGACGGAGAGCGGCAACGGCCGCGCCCCGTCCGGCGCATCGTGGCCTCGCTCGCCCGCTACCTGCTGCGGATGCAGCACCGCGCCACGCCGTTCGGGCTGTTCGCCGGGCCCGCCCCTCTACGTGTCGGGGGTACAGCGCGAGTCCAGTGGGGCGCCGAGCACCGCGCCTTCGCGCGCGCCGACGCGGTGTGGCTGAAGGACGTCATCACCGTCCTGGAACGCGACCTGGACGTGCTGCGGCACCTGCATGTCATCGCCGACCCCACCTGCACCGTGCGCGGGGGCAGCATTGCTGTGCAGCACC
>CAMLJW010000487.1 GCA_946480485.1 uncultured Streptomyces sp.
GTCGCAGTCGCAGTCGCAGTCGCAGTCGCAGTCGCAGTCGCAGTCGCAGTCGCAGGCGTCCCCGTACGGCTCGACGCAGTACCTGCAACTCCCTTAGTGCTCGAAAAACGCTCCCGCAGCTTGTACTTGAGCACCTTCCTCAGCGTCTGTTGCGCCACAGGACGTCTGCCACCCCAGCTGCTCCGGCACCTCGTGCACCGACAGCCCTTCCGCGCACAGGTGCGAGGTCACGGCCGCCAGCGTCAACTCCGGGGTGCCGCGGGCCGTGCCCCCGGTCCCTCGGCTCCCCCTGCTCACCGCCGCCGAACAGCTCGGCTCGGCCGCCCGTACCTGCGAACTGGCCGCCACACGCCCGGATGCGTGAGCGGTCGGGCAGCCGATCGGGGCCTCCCAGGCGGTCAAGCACCTGCGCGGGATGCTTTGTGGTGAGGCGGCCTCCGCGAGCGGCCCCGCCGCCCGCGCCGATTGTCGCCGATCGTGGCATGCCGGAACGGACGGATGGCGCGGAACGTGGCATACCGGAATTACTGAGCGTTGATATCGGGTTGTGTCCGAGGCGTGACTCGTCACGGCATGGAGTCGGTGCCCCGCTCCGGTACCTTGTGTGGGATGCGAGTGGTTGCGAGGCCGAGCCATCCCGGTGCTGTCCCTGAGGCGGCTCCGGAGTCGGCGATGCGTACCGTTCGCAGGGCGGGATCAAGCCACGGTCCTGTTTGTTCGACTCCCCGTGACGAGCGTCGCACAGTATGCCGTACGCGTACTCCTTCGCGTTGGAATATGCCCGAAGCGCTTGTTGGGGTGACTGTGCGTCAACCATGCTGTCTCATGAGGGAGTCACGTTCCGTGACTCTTGTTTTGACCACGATCGTGGCCCTTGTGAGGCGCGAGGCGATGTGTCCGCCGGTTCGGATGGTGTGAGCGGTGCAGGTGCTTCAAGTGCAGCTGGAGATCCGGCCCGACCCGACGGAGGTGGGTCGGGCCCGGAGGTGGGCCCGTTCACGGCTCGCCGGATCCGGGATAGGAGCCGATGAACCGCTTGCCGAGACGCTGATCCTGCTCGTCTCCGAACTGGTCACCAATGCCGTGGTGCACACCGGCTGCCCGGCCGTGCTGCGACTGTCGCTGCCGGACGCGGCGGATTCGGCGGACGCGGCGGATTCGGACGATTCCGCCGCCACCGTCCGCCTGGAGGTGGCCGACGCCAGCGCCCGACCGCCGAAACCCCGGCATGCGGACGGTGGCGAGACCAACGGCCGCGGCCTGGCGCTCGTCGACGGCCTCGCCGACCGCTGGGGCTGGAACCCTGAGGGCGCCGGCAAGCGCATCTGGTGCGAGGTGGACCGTTGTTCGGGCCGGAGCGCCGCCATGACCGCGTACGACGCGGCTCCGGCGGCATGCGACGGCGGCGCGGCGGCGTACCAGGGTGGCGCGACGGCGTACGAGGACCTGGCCTTCGAGGCCGTCTAGCGCACAGGGTGCATGCCGTCCGGAATCCGGATGAACAGTGCGGTCGAGTGCGCCGGGCCATGCTTCCGTACACGCGTCCGCAAAAGGGGCGTAGGCCATGAATCCCCAAACAAGTGTTGACGTGGCATGTCCGTCTGATCACGCTTGTGGTCAGCGATTCGCCGTGAGGGGACGACGAGGGCCCTGGTGACGAAGGCCCTTGACGAGTGTGGGTCGTGATTCGGCGTCGGCTCCTTCAGGGGCAAGGGGCGTCTTCGCTCAGACGGAGATCGGCCGAGGGGCCGGTGTGAGCGCCGGAGCCGGATGGCGGCGCGCGGTGCCGTGCTCGGGGCGAGCAGGGGCGCGCCGCCAGCCGATCCTCGGGGGGCGGTACGGGACTTCGCCGTCCACGCGTTCACGGCCACAGCAGCTCCTTGATCCAAGCTCCTTCCGTACGGCGGTAGACCAGCCGTACATGCCGTCGGCGCGCGTCGCCCTGGAAGAACTCCACCTCGTCCGGCTGGACGCGGTACAGGGTCCAGGTCGGGGCCGGGGCGCCCGGCTCGCGCTGGGCGCGGTCCCAGGCGGCTTGCGAGGCTCGCGCCAACTCCCCCAAGGACCCGAGTACTTCACTCTGGTGGCCGACCAGGGCCGCCGCCAGCGCGCCGGTCGAGCGGGCGTGCAGGTCGGCCTGGCCCTCCTTGGCCGGCGCGGCCGTGACGGGGCCGCGCACACGGACCTGCCGTCCCTGCGCCGGCCAGTAGAAACCGAGCGCCGCGTACGGGCGGGCGGTCAGTTGCCGTCCCTTGCGGCTGGTCGCGTGTGTCGCGAACGACCAGCCGTCCGCGTCCGCGCCATGCAGCATCACCATGCGCACGTCGGGCAGACCGTCCCCGTCCGCCGTCGCGAGCGACATGGTGTGCGGCTCCGTCTGAGCGGCCGCCACGGCTTTGGCGAACCAGCGCGAGAACAGGGGCAGCGGCTCGTCGGGAGCCTCGGCCGGGTCGAAGACAGGCAGCTCCGTGTCCCACACACGCAGGGACTGCAGGAGTTCGTGAAGATCCGTTTCCATACGCTGAGTATCGCCCCGGGGGGCTTTGGGGCTCGCGGGTGGCCGTCCCGGCCAAGACGGGCTGCCGAGTTCCGGCGAGAGCGGAGCCAGGCCCAACCCGACAGCCTCTGAGCCGCAGGGGCCACTCAAACCGAACCGAGGTCGGCCGAGAGCCAGCGTTCGGGGCGCATGCGGATGACCACCTGTTCGCCGTGTTCCTTCCACGCGGCTTCGACATAGGCGTCGACCTTGTCGGCCGGGAGATAGCGGGCTGAGATCTCCCGGAGCCGCTCACGGGTGGCGGGGGCCGTGTCGACGACCGGCCCCTCGACCGACACGTACCGGATGGTGGGTTCGAAACGGTCGACCATCAGCGAGAACCGGCCCGCCGCACCGATCAGTTCGTACTTGCGCGTGTGGAGCCCGGTCATGATCCACACGATGCCGCCGGGCTCGTACTGGTACCAGATCGGCACGGTGAGCGGCGCCCGTCCCGCCCCCGCGTCGACCGCGAGTGCGGCGATGTGGGGCTCGGCCAGGAACTGCTCGCGCTCTTCGGGGGGCAGGGCCACGGTTTCCTCCAGAGGTGCTGGTGTGGACAGAGGACGTCTGTGTCAGCGTGCCCCGTATTGCTCGCCTTTTTCCGGCAGAGCTGCGCAGTACGCCGTGCGGCAGTTCCGCTTCCACCAACTGCCCGAAACCGCGCGGGCGCCGCGGCGCGAGGTTATGCGCATCGGCGGCCCTGCCGGCTCGAGCGGGTTCGAAGGCGAACCAGGATGCGGCTCTCTCAGCCCTCGGGGTTGGATCACGCCGGTTCACCCGTACGGTTGGCCCGCCCCGGCAACGGGAAACGCGGCAACCGGATATGCGACAGGCGGCAGTCCACCTGAGTGAACTGCCGCCTGTCTGACAGGATTTGTGCTGGGAGAAGCGCTGGGGGGTGTATCGCCTCCGTACTGACGGGTGCCTGGTGAACTACTTCGTCGGCTTCCTGCCGGTCACAGCCATGTGCACCAGCAGGGCAAGGCTCGGTTTGAGTTCCGCCTGCTTCACGCCCCAGGACTGAAAGCCCTTCTGGTGCGAGGCAACCGCCGCCAGCATCGCGACGATCGAACCGGCCACCGCCGCCGGACTCACGTCCTTGTCGACCTTGCCCTTGGCCTGGAGCTCCTTGACCGTGCCCGTAAGGGAGTTGTTCACGGAGTTGAGGATCTTCATACGGATCTTGTAAAACCGTTTGTCTCCCTCGGCGGCGCCCAGGTCGACAACCCGCAGGATGGCATCGTTTTTGCGCCAGAAGTCGAGGAAACCGTCGACGAGTTCCTGCGCGGTCTGCCAGCCCGCCTTGCCGACCCAGGAGCGGCCCTCGAGCAACTCCGTCAACCCCGCGCTTTCCGCCGCCATTTGCTCGGCGATCTCCAGGACAGCGCTCTCCACGTCCGGGAAGTACTGATAGAAAGTCGCTGGTGAGGTGCCCGCC
>CAMLJW010000488.1 GCA_946480485.1 uncultured Streptomyces sp.
CTCCAGCATCTCGCCGGCCACATCGACCGTGACCTTCTGCGACAGGTCACCGTTGGCCACCGCCGTCGTCACGGCGGCGATGTCCCTCACCTGGGTTGTGAGATTCCGGAAGACCGTGTTCACCGAATCGGTGAGGTCCTTCCACGTCCCGGCCGCACCCGGCACGTTCGCCTGACCGCCGAGCCGCCCCTCGACGCCGACCTCGTTGGCGACCCGGGTCATCTCGTCCGCGAACGTGCGCAGCGTCTCGGTCATCTGATTGATCGTCTCGGCGAGCTGCGCCATCTCCCCGCGTGCCGAGACCGTCACCTTCTGCGACAGATCGCCGTTGGCGACCGCCGTCGTCACCTGGGCGATGCCGCGCACCTGGGCCGTCAAATTACCGGCCATGAGATTCACCGAATCGGTGAGATCCTTCCACACTCCGTCCACACCCGGCACCTGCGCCTGACCGCCGAGCTGGCCCTCGGTGCCGACCTCGCGGGCGACTCTCGTCACCTCTGAGGAGAACGAGGAGAGCTGATCCACCATCGTGTTGACGGTGTTCTTGAGCTCCAGCATCTCACCGACCACATGAACCGTGACCTTCCGGGACAAGTCACCCTTCGCGACCGCCGTCGTCACGAGCGCGATGTCACGCACCTGTGCGGTAAGCCGGTACGCCATCGTGTTCACCGAGTCCGTGAGATCCTTCCACGAACCGGACAGACCACGCACTTGGGCCTGCCCGCCCAACTTGCCCTCTGTGCCCACCTCGCTGGCCACACGCGTGACCTCGTCGGTGAACGTGGACAGCTGATCGACCAGGTTGTTGACCGTGCGCCCGACCTTCAGGAACTCCCCGCGCAGTGGATGCCCGTTCCCCTCCCCGTCCGCCGCCTGCGCCCGCAGCTCCATACGCGGCGACAGGTCACCCTCGGCCACCGCGGACAGCACCCGCCCGACCTCGGAGACGGGGCGTACGAGGTCGTCGACCAGCGCATTGGAGGCATCGATCGCCGAGGCCCAGGAACCCTCGCAGACGCCTGTCTCCAGGCGTTCCGTGAGCTTCCCCTCACGGCCCACCATGCGCCGTACGCGCGACAGCTCACCCGTCAGATGGAGATTGCGGTCGGCCACCTCATTGAAAACCGCCGCAATCTCGGACATCACGCCGTCGCCGGACACCGTCAGGCGCTTGCGGAAGTTTCCCTCCCGCATCGACACGAGGGCCGACAGCAGTCCGTTGAGTGCCGCGGTGTCCACCTCGGTGGTCCGGCTGCGCGGTTTGCGCCTGTTACTCAGGGACTGTCCGCCTTTCGCGCGCGCTTTATTGCCCTGCGTCGCTGCGCCAGACTCCACTGTGCCCCTCCCGCAAAAGTCGACCATCTACTGCTCGGCGTGTTCCGGACCATCTCTTGTAGCTTGCCCAGTGTTTCACCATGGCTGAACCAGGCCATAACAGTTCGGCAGCTTCGCACATCGTCCGCACACACCCTCCGGACGGAAACACTGGCGACCGGCATCCGTATGAACGGCGAAGGTAAGTAACCTTGCATGCGGCTGTCCAGCCACACCGGTCCGTCCGGACTGGGCGGTGGCACGAGCACGAGCGGGCAGGCATCGGAGGGGCGGCCGCACTATGACCACCGGACTGCGTCCTGGGGGACAGTCTCAAGACCCCGGGCCGACAGAGAACCGTCTTCTGCCACGACGGGAGCGAGTCGGCCACGAGGCCCTGCACGTCGAGAACCGGACAAGGAGTTCTGTGATCACCGCGCGCGCGGCTTCCAGCTTCGCCCCCGTCGGGCGGTCCGTTGCGACCGCTCGCGCCTTCGTCCGTGACACCCTCCAGGGCTGGGGCATCGCCGACATCGTCGACGACGCCGTGGTCCTCACCAGCGAGCTCGTCACCAACGCCGTGGTGCACGCGGGCACATCCGCCGACGTCCTTTGCCTGCGCAGCGACCACGGCGTACGCATCGAGGTTTCGGACCGCTATCCGGAGCGTGAGATCCCTCTCCAGGCAGCGGCCGTCACCATGGGCAGCCCCGACCGCGAGGGCGGCCGCGGCCTCCAGCTCTGCGCGGCCCTGGCCGGCCGCTGGGGCGTCGAGTACACGCCCACCCACAAGCAGGTCTGGTTCCAACTCGACCTTCCTGAACGAGCGGTGGGCACACGCAGCGCGGGACCGTCGCTGCCCGCAGCCCTCCTGCCCCTCGCCGACGGCCGCGTACGCGTCGCCGTGGTCCAGATCGACCGCGTCGGCGCCATCTCCGCCTGGAACGAGGACGCCGAAGAACTCTTCGGGTACGCGGCGGATCAGGTCATCGGCAAACCGCTGACCGACCTCGCGGCATGGCCGCACACCCCTGGCACCAGCACCGGCGTCGCCGAGGCGCTCCAACTGTCGCGCTGGGAGGGAAGTTACGGGATCCGCGGCGCCAACGGCCGCGTGACGCCCGTCTACGCCTCGCATCTGCGCGTCCGCGACACCGGCGGCGAACCCTCCACGGTCTGTCTTCTGGTACGAGATCACGAGCGTGCCGTCCTCCAGACTCCGCTGCGCCTACCCGCCACTGACACGGCGACCCACCACGAAGGGGTCCAGGCCACCGATCCCTTCGAGGTCTTCATCGGCTCCCCGGCCCCGGACGACCTCGACGGCCTTCTCCAGCGCACCGTGGAGCGCGCCCGCGACATGCTCGACGGCGACTCCGCCTTCCTGCTGCTGGCCACGGACGACGAGACCGAGTTGGAGGTGCGCGCCTCCACCGGGCTCCCCTCCGCGCGCCAGCGCTTCGCCCGCGTCCCCGTCGAGGCGGGCCCCGGCCGCTACGGCTCGGCACGGATGCCGGCCGTCCACGACGACCTCACGGCCGTCCCCGGCGCCGTACCGCTCCTCAGCGGCACGGGCATGCGTTCGGTCATCACGGTCCCGTTGAAGGTCGAGGGCCGCCTCACGGGCTCGCTCGGCGTCGCGGCCGAGTCCCCCGCCCGGTACTCGAACGAGGAGGCCCTGCGCCTCCAGTTCGCCGCCGACCGCATCGCACTCGCCGTCGAATCGGCCCGCCTGGGCGAGCTGGAGCGCCTGCGCCGCGGCTCGCTGTCCTTCCTGGTGGAAGCCTCAGACCTCCTCGCAGGCACTCTGGACCGCGACCAGACACTGGCCCTGATGGCCCAGATGACAGTCCCGACCCTGGCCACCTGGTGCGCTGTCTACACGATCGCCGACCAGGCCTCGGACCCCTACCTCTCGTATGTCCTGCACGAGGACGAGGATCGCATCGACGGCCTCAAGGCCCTCCTGTCGAAGATCATTCCTCCCGACCCGGTCCCGGCCCCGGGCGCCCGCGTCTGGTCGGCCCCGGCCGAGGCGGCCCACCAGGCCGCACTGCGCACCTCCATGCGCAACCTGGGCCTGGGTGAGCCCGCGACGGTGAGTTCGGGCATTGGGACCACCCTGGAGACCGCCTCGGCGGTCGGCGGCGAGACGGTCGTCCTCCCCCTGGTGGCCCGCAACCGCGTCATCGGCATGCTGACGCTCGGCAAGCCGTCGGACGAACACTTCCGCCAGGAGGTCCTGGAACTCGCCGAGGACCTCTCCCGGCGGGCCGCTCTGGCCCTCGACAACGCCCGTCTGTACTCCGAGCGCACGGCGATCAGCCAGTCCCTCCAGCGCAGCCTCCTGCCGCCCGAACTCCCGAACGTCGAAGGCGTGGAGGTCGAGGTCATCTACCGCGCCGCGGGCGAGGGCAACGAGGTCGGCGGCGACTTCTACGACCTCTTCCCGATCCGCGACGGCGCGTACGGCTTCGCCATCGGCGACGTCTGCGGTACGGGCCCGGAGGCGGCGGCGGTCACGGGCCTGGCCCGCCACGCCCTCCGCCTCCTCGCCCGCGAGGGTTTCCGCGGCCCGGCCGTCCTGGAGCGCCTCAACTCCGCGATCCTCGACGAGGGCGCCCGCAGCCGCTTCCTGAC
>CAMLJW010000489.1 GCA_946480485.1 uncultured Streptomyces sp.
CCGCGCATTTCCTCTGTTTCTGCAACGGCGACAAGAGATATCCGCCTCCGGCCGGCAAACACATTCCGGCTCAGGAGCCCTCGTTCGCGGTGGGGGTCTCGCTCGCACGGCGCATTTCCTCGTTGAGACGCAGGGCCTCGTCGAGCTGGTCCTCAAGGATGATGATGCGGCAGGCGGCCCCGACCGGGGTGCCCTGGTCGACGAGTTCACGGGCCCGGGCGGCGATGCGCAGTTGGTAGCGGGTGTAGCGGCGGTGGCCGCCTTCCGAGCGCAGGGGGGTGATCAGCCGGGCCTCGCCGATGGCGCGGAGGAATGCAGGTGTCGTACCGAGCATGGCGGCGGCCCGCCCCATGGTGTAGGCGGGGTAATCGTCGTCGTCGAGGGTGTCGACGACAGTGGGCTTTTCAGGGGGCATAGCACCTTCGTTTCGGGGACGCATCGAGGGGCCCGGGCGTGTCGCCCGGGCCCCGAGGGGTTACAACACCGTCTACCGACCTTTTCGTGCGGCCGGCTCTCTGTATTCCGCAACGACGCCCGGGAGGGCGAGGATGCGGGATCGTGAACACGTGACCGGGAACCACCTGCCGTTCTGGGGCCTGCGGTACCCAGGCGGTTTTCGCGCCCGGGCGATCCTGACGGCGTCTTCTCCTTACCTCTTCGGGGCCAATCTTCCGTACTGCTGATCTGCTCGTGACCCCTGGGGCCACCACGTCCCGACAGTCATCGGAGAGCCCACTCTGCTCCGGCCCCACCGCTCCACTGCCGTTCCAAACCTGCGTGCACGGCAGTTCGTGTCTACCGCGCTCACTTGGTCTGCGTGTATGGAAACTCTACTCTCCACGCAACCTGATATCTACCACCATCGAGGCAGGTTTTTGGCGGCCATGGAGGGAGTAGTTGCCGTCCCGGTCGCAGTGCCGGAGGTAGACCGCCGCGCCCTCCTTCGGCGTGTCGCAGCCTCAGGCGGCGTCGACGACGGTGAGGGCGATGGTCTCCGGGATGCCTTACGCCGTGCCGACCCGCGGATCGCCGTCCTCCAGTGGCTGGAAACTCCCCTCACCCAGCCCACCGTAGCCGCGTAGGGGCGTTCGATCATGTTCAGGTCCGTACCGCGCAAGGCATCCGCGTTTCGAGCAAGCAAGGTACGGAGATTTCACGCCCACCCCCAGAACATTCTTGCTCAGCCCAGGAAGCTCAGTCGAACCTGACGGTTGACCTTGGAGATGTTGGTGTCGACCAGGCACACCGACTGCCAAGTCCCCAGCTCCAGGCCGCCGCCCACGACCGGCAGCGTGGCGTGCGGAGGGACGATCGCTGGAAGTACGTGGTCCCGGCCGTGGCCGGGGCTTCCGTGGCGGTGCTGCCAGCGGTTGTCGGCGGGGAGCAGGGAGCGCAGGGTGGTCAGGAGGTCGTCGTCGCTGCCGGCTCCGGTCTCGATGATCGCCACTCCGGCGGTGGCGTGGGGCACGAAGACGTTCAACAGGCCGTCGCGGTCGCCCGCCGCCTCCCGGAGGAAAGCCTCGCATTCATGGGTGAGGTCGACGACGGTTTCCGAGGATCCGGTGGCGACGTTCAGTACACGGGTGGTGAAGGCATCGGACATGAGGCAATCCTCGCTCATCGGGCCACATCGGCCATGTACGCGCCCTGGCGGACCGCTCGGCGCGTGACCGCGCTGCTCGGCAGCCGGCCAATGCCGAGGTCGCCGACCGGATCCAGGAGTACCCGCGCTGAGCATCGAGCACTCGCACTGACCGGCCAAGAGGTCCTGTCGGTGACAGGGTTGCCACTGGGCGACGCTGTCCGGCAGGAGATGGGGGGCGGCGCCCTGGACCGCCTGCCGATGTTCGACCGGATCACTCCGGACGCGTGGAGTGGGATGACGGGCGCCTCGTGACCGCCGACGTCATGTTGTGGGCGACCGGTTTCCGCGCGGCCCTCGACCATCTGGCACCACTGGGGCTGCTGAGCCGGGCGGCGGCATTCGTGTCGAGGACCCCTGGGGTCGCCGGGTGCACGGGTCCACCCGGTCGGGTACGGACCGTCGTCCGGCACGATCGGCGCCAACCGTGCCGGACGCGCGGCGGTGCGGGGCATCAGGCGCCTGCCTGCCAAGCTGCCACTCGCCACTGGAGGTTGTGGGCCGTGCCATATCCCGCGTTCGTACCGTCTGTGGCCTGCGGGGGCGGGCGGCACACTGTTCCCCGCGGAGTGTTCCGGGAAGCGCGGCTCAGTCGGCTGCGGAGGCGCTCCGGCTGTGCCGGTTGAACTCTGCGACGTTCCTCCGGTGCTCTTCGTAGTTGGCCGTGAAGCGGGTGTCTCCCGGCTTGACGCTGACGAAGTACAGCCAGTCACCCTGCGGGGGACCGACCGCGGCACGCATCGCTTCCTCGCCGGGGTTGGCGATCGGCGTGGGCGGCAAGCCCATCCGCTGGTATGTGTTGTACGGGCTGTTGAGCTTCGTGTCGCTCTGGCTGGTGCGGAGTGTGCTGCGGTTCAGCGCGTAGTTGATCGTGGAGTCCATCTGCAGCGGCATGCCCCGGTTGAGGCGGTTGTAGATGACGCGGGCCACCTTGCCCATGTCCGCCTCGGTGGCCGCCTCGGCCTGGACCATGCTGGCCACGGTGACGGTCTGGTAGACGTTCATCGCGTTCCGCTCGGCCCCGGCGGTGACCGTGCCGCCACTGAACTTCTGGTTCGCTGTATTGACCATGAACGACAACAGGGTCTCCGGGGTCGACTGTTTGTCGATCGGATACTTGGCCGGGAAGAGGTAGCCCTCGGGGTTACCGCTCGCGTCATTGGGGAGCTTGAGGTTGACCTTGCTCAGGGACTTCTTGGTGGTGCCCGCGGGCAGGGCGAGAGCCTTGTCGACGGCCTCGTACACCTGACTGGCGCGCCAGCCCTCGGGGATGACCAGAGAGGCTGGCCCCATGTCCTCGTCCATGTTCAGCAGCGGCACCGCCACGGCGATGGCCGCGACGACGGCTCCAGTCGCGATAAGGGCGATCCGGCCCCGGCGCGTCAGTCGAATCGGGCTCCGTGGCGGAGTGTGGGTGTGCATGCGGGTACGGTAACCCGCATAAAGGTATAAACCCGGCATATCTTTATGTTGTTGGCTCCCGTGGGCGTCCCGGCGGACCAGAGCGGCGTACCTCCCCCCAACGCTCCAACAGTTCCTCGTGCGTGCCGCATTGGGCCGTGCGTCCGGAGTCGACGACCACGATCTGGTCGGCGCCTCGGCGGAGGGGCCGGCGGATTCGAACGAAGGGGTACCGGCGTGAGTCACCGCGTGCGCGAGCGGCCTTCGCCACCGTTCCGGTCGCCTGCCCGTCGGTCGGCTTCGCCGCCGTACTGACCGCGCTGCCCGACCGGTACGGGTACCACCGGGACGAGTCGCACTTGCTCGCGGCGGGCGATCACTGGGGAGGGGGCTATGTCGACGGGCCGCCGCTGACGCCGCTCCTGGCGCGAGCCGCCACCGCGCTGTTCGGGGCCCCGGCTGCCGTCGGGTCGCCCGCGTCGACAACGGGCACGGCTTGGAGAACGAGGAACAGGACGCGGCGATCGTGCTCTGCCCGGGGACAACCGAACCGTGGTCGCGGCTGTGGCCCTCGCTGCGGCGTTACTGCGGAGGACATGGCACTACCACAAAGGACGGCATTATCACTGAGGACTGGGACCTTTGGCCGGTGAGGGCTTCTCAGGCCTTGAGGTCCGCCTTGTCCCCCAGCACCACGACCGGGTTCTTGGCCGGGTCGAGGGTGCGCAACAGATACTGCATGCCGGACTTGGACAGGCTCACACAGGCCGACGTACCGCTGCCGTGGTCCATGTGCAGCCAGATGCTGCCGCCCTTGGACTGGCCCTGCGGGCGGGTCGGGTCGTTCGGCGAGGTGCCCTTGACGCGGTTGTAGTCGATGGCGATGACGTAGTCGAAG
>CAMLJW010000490.1 GCA_946480485.1 uncultured Streptomyces sp.
GAGCTGGCCGAGTGCCGTACGGAACTCGCCGACGTCCGCCCGGGCCCCCTGGGCAGGCTCGACGTCTACGTCTTCACCGACGGCACCACACTCTGCATGACCCCGGGCCACCGCGAGACCGCGGAGAAGTTGGCCGCCGCCCTCCGCGACGGCGAGACCCCGGTCCTCCTCGGCGGCTCCGGCGTCTCCGGCGCATACGCCCTCACGTTCTCCTGCGGCGACCAGAACGTGTACATCCTGGCGGACCGCGTCATAGCATCGCTGTAGCCATGGACTGAAGGCCCAGGAGGGCCTTGGCCGGGCCTGGGCCGACCATAGCCGAATGCTCAGCAGCTAAACCCCGGCGCGTTTCTGCGCCTCCGCCACGAGCCGCAACGCCTCCCCCAGCCCTTCCTCGGTTCTCAGCACGACCGCCAGATCGTGCCCGGCGACGGTGATCTGGTCGGCGGCCGCGAACATACCCGCGTCAGGCATCTCCCGTACCGGCCCATCAGGGTCCTCCAACCGCTGGGCACGCAGTGCCAGCTCCCTGGCCAGCCCCAGCGCCTCGGCCGCCGCCCCCCGCTGGAGCCGGCTCTGCGGAGCGGCCCGCAACCGGTCGGCGAAATGGTCCACGGCACTGGTCAGGGGTGTCGTATCAAGCACGCCGCGAGACTACGCGCCTCAACAGGACTGTTGCCAACAGGCCAACCCTCAGGCACCGTGACTTCAAGGACCGGCTTACATCCCAACGTCCGGAGGCGCCGATGTCCCAAGTCTTCTCCGAGGAGACCCACCGCAATCTGCTCGACCGCATCCCCCATTGCACCGGTCGTGAAATCTCAGACTGGCTGCGCACCGTGGACGAAGGCCCCGCTCTCTTCCGCTTCGAGGAGAAGGTCAGCTGGCTCCGCGCCGAACACAACCTCGCGTACGGCCACGCCAAGGCGATCATTCACGAGTACGACCTGAGGAGGGCCGCGCGCAAACTGCTCTGAGCGCGCACAGGGACGCCACACGACATCCGCACGAGAGAAGAAATCGGGGAGGAGGGCCGGGTCGCCCGGCCCTCCTCCCACGACGTTCACAAGCCCTTCAGGTACGTGCCGGAGTTTTTTACCACGCAGTGTTCACCAGGCGGTGTTTACCCCGCGGTGTTTTAGTCGTCGCCGCTGAAGATGGCGACCAGACGCAGCATCTCGATGTAGATCCACACGAGGGTCATGGTCAGGCCGAACGCGGCCAGCCAGGCCTCCTGGCGCGGAGCGCCGTAGGCGACGCCGTCCTCGATCTGCTTGAAGTCGAGCGTCAGGAAGAACGCGCCGAGGATGATCGCGACGATGCCGACGATCGCGCCCATCGGACCCATGCTGCGCAGCCCGCCGTCCGGGGCGACGCCGAACACGACCAGCAGCAGGTTGACCGCCATGATCAGTACGAAGGCGATGGCGATGGCCATGCCGATGCGCGCGTACCGGGCGGTGACGCGGATCCAGCCTGCCTTGTAGATCAGCAGTGTGGCGCCGGAGACCGCCATGGTGCCCAGCACTGCTTGGAAGGGCGCACCCGACCAGCGGCTGTTGAACATCTCGCTGATGACGCCGAGGAAGACACCTTCGAAGGCGGCGTACGAGAGGATCAGCGCGGGCGAGGCATTGCGCTTGAAGGCCTGGATCAGCGCGAAGACCATCGCGATGAGCGCCGCGCCGATCGCCAGGCCCCAACTGGCCGGCGAGATGGGCAGCAGGGCCCAGGCGAGGACGGCACCGACGGTGACCGTGCCGAGGGTCATCGCCGAGCGCGCGACGACGTCGTCCATCGTCATGCGGTCGGCTGCGGGCGGCGCCTGCGGCGGCGCGCCGTTCTGTACGTCCTGCGGCGCGTACGGGTTCTGAGCGTAAGGATTCTGCGCGTACGGGTTGCCACCCTGCGGGGCGGAAGAACCCTGGGCGTACGGGTTCGCCTGCGTACCGACAGCGGGGCCCCCGGCCTGCGGCGCCGCGTTGAAGCCCGCGTAGCCGTTGTCGCGGCTGAACCCCCGTCGCGAGAAGACCGGGTTGCTGCTCCTCATTTCACTCCTCCATGGCCACCCTGCGCGGCCTTGGCTCAAGAGTAATGGGTGGGCAAAAGACTGCCTCTAGTGCTTGGGGAGGATCTTTCCCCTGTTGTGACCGGGAACGCCAGTGTTCTACCAGCATTTCCAGCACCGTTACAACGACGGTACGGCCCGCTCCGGTTCCCCCATCCGTGGCACGGGTCACGGTGCGGTTCGTCACCTGCCAGACGCGGCGCAGACAGGTCTCTGAGTACGCGTCAAGGCGCTCGGCCGACCCGCTCTCCTTGAGGTGGGCGAGCGCGCGCGAAGGTGACGACGTCCCCGACCGCGAGGTTCAGGCCCTTCGCCCCGGTGGGGGCACGATGTGGGCGGCGTCCCCGGCGAGGAAGAGCCGTCCGTGGCGCATCGGCTCGTGGACGTAACTCCGCATCGGTGTCACGGACTTCTGGGTGATCGGCCCACGCTCCAGGCACCAGTCGTCGCCCGCCTCGTGCAGCAGCCGCGCCAGCAGCAGGCCCGCCGGGCCCGATGATCCCGACGGTCGCACGCATCGGCACGCCCCTTCACTCTTGATCTCGGTCACGTTCAGTTAATTTGTTCGTCTAGTGAAATTTAATTCACTCATCTGTGAGTCTCCAACCGCGTACGCTCGCCGCCAACGGCTGAGTGGTGAAGTCTTCAATGAGAGGTGCAGGGAAAGCACCGCGGTGGCCGCCACGAGGAGTGCACGAAGAGGGCACCACGCAGTGCAGGGAAGTGCCCGGAACCGGACTTGAACCGGTACGCCCGCGAGGGGCAGCGAGGTTTAAGCTCGCCGTGTCTGCATTCCACCATCCGGGCAGGCCATCGGCTCCGCATCGAGGTTCCGAGCCTATCGGGACGCCTCCCCTGAACAGCGGGGAGGCGGACCGATGTTGTCTTATTTTATTGGCGCCTGAGGGTCCATCAGCCCACGGTCCAGGCCATCCACACTTGCCAGGAGCGGTTCTGACGGTCCCTTCGCGGGTCATGGGGATTGACGTGATTTCACCGCCCGAACGAGGGGCATCCGGCGCACTGTCACTGATGACGCCTCAGGGATCAGTGACAGGTGTCATCCCCAGGTACAACCCGGGCGCGCGTGCTCCCTGCGAAGTCTGCCTCCAGAACAGGAACAGCGGCTGACCACAGGGCGTGGATCGACGACGAGGATGGAAGCCGCGTCCCACTCGCCGACGTACCGAACGAGTCGTCGTACGTGACGCGTCGTCGTACGTGACGCGTCGTGGTCCCGGACTCGTCGTCGTACCGACTCATCGCCCTCTCGACCGGAGCTCTTTCCCGTCGTCGGGCTCCGTGCTGATCGGCGACACCGAGCTCGGTTCCCTCAAGGACAACCAGCTGACGAAGCTTCGCCGGGACAAGATCGGGTTCATCTTCCAGGCGTTCAACCTGCTGCCGACGTTGACGGCCCTGCAGAACATCACCCTTCCGATGGACATAACGGGGTGTCCGGACGGAGGAGTCCACCCCACCAGCCAGCTGGCCACTACCTCCAAGCCCGGCCCTTCAGGGCCGGGTCAAGTTGACTTCCAGGTACGCGCCCGCAGTGGCATCCCGGACGCGCCGGACTCCGGTGTCCTCACGGCGAGGGCCTGGTTCACGCCGATGCGGTTGCGTTCAAAGGCGAGGACCGAGGCCACCATGTAGAGCCGCCAGACACGGGCCCGGCCGGGACTGGTGAGGCGGACCGCACGCGGCCAGTCCGCCTCCAGATTGGCGACCCAGCGGCGCAAGGTCAGCGCGTAGTGCTCGCGGATCGACTCGACGTCCCGCACCTCGAACCCAGCGTTCTCCAGCTGGGTGACGGTACTGCCGATCGGCGCGAGTTCGCCGTCCGGGA
>CAMLJW010000491.1 GCA_946480485.1 uncultured Streptomyces sp.
CGTGCCCAGCGCGCGGAGCCGGAGCGGGACCTGGCGGTGGCGCGGGATGCCGGGACACGGTTCGTGTGTCCTGGGGACTCCGAGTGGCCGGCGCAGTTCGACGACCTGGGAGACGCACGGCCCATCGGGCTCTGGGTGCGTGGGCGGCCCAGCCTGAGGATATGGGCGCTGCGCTCCGTCGCGGTCGTGGGCGCAAGGGCCTGCACCGAGTACGGCGCCCATATGGCCGCCACGCTCGGCGCGGGGCTCGCGGAGCGGGGGTGGGTCGTGGTGTCCGGGGGTGCGTACGGCGTCGACGGCGCGGCCCATCGCGGTGCGCTCGGGGCCGGTGGGGCCACCGTCGCCGTGCTCGCCTGCGGGGTCGACCGGCCCTACCCGCGCGGGCACACCCAGCTGATCACCAGGATCGCCGAACAGGGCCTGGTCGTGGGTGAGCTGCCGCCCGGTGCTCATCCGACGCCGAGCAGGTTCATCCTCCGCAACCGGGTCATCGCGGCGCTGACCCGCGGCACGGTGGTGGTCGAGGCGGCGTACCGCAGCGGGGCGCTGGTGACGGCCAGGGCGGCCCAGCGGCTGGGGCGGTTCACGATGGGGGTGCCCGGTCCCGCCACCAGCGGGCTCTCGTCCGGGGTGCACGAACTTCTGCGCGGGGACGCCGTGCTGGTCAGCGATGCCGCCGAGGTCGCCGAGCTGGTCGGCGACATGGGCGACCTGGCACCCGACCGGCGCGGGCCGGTGCTCCCGCGCGACCTCCTGGACCCGGGTGCCGGGCGCGTACTGGCGACGCTGCCCGCTCGGGGGGCCGCGTCGGCCGAGGAGATCGCCAGGGGCGCCGGGACGAGCGAGGACGACGCGGTCGGGAGTCTGTACGAACTCCGATCACTTGGGTTTGTCGAACGACACGGCGACGGCTGGAAGTTGACACGCCAGGCGATGGTCTCCGTCCACACGGACCGGGGCTGATGCTCACCAAGCGTGTACGGCCGTCTGGGCGACACCCCCGATGCCCTTGGCAATTCCCGCAGTTGACGCCTCGCGGCGGTCACACACGGCAACGGAAGTGTCCCGTGGGGCGCCCAGCGGAACGTATCTGCGCACAATGAATCCCCCCTCCTTCGCTCACTG
This sequence comes from uncultured Streptomyces sp., assembly GCA_946480485.1. The sequence continues at coordinate 1,126 of CAMLJW010000491.1, forward strand.
CGACTCTCCAGTCACGCTACGCTCACGAGGATCCCGACTCAGACAGGCAACGCGACGCAGACCGACAGCTCACTCAGGCACCCCCAGTTCACGGCAGAACGGCACAAGACGACGAATGCCCCAGCACACCTCCGGGTCTGACCGGGCAGCAGTTCCCCCTGCTGCCCGCGGCGGCGTGCGGCCGCCCGCGCCCTCGACGCTCGACGAGCTGTGGAGGTCCTACAAGGCGACGGGTGACGAGCGATTGCGCGAGCAGCTGATCCTGCACTACTCGCCGCTGGTGAAGTACGTCGCGGGCCGGGTGAGCGTGGGGCTGCCACCCAATGTGGAGCAGGGTGACTTCGTCTCGTCGGGGGTGTTCGGGCTGATCGACGCGATCGAGAAGTTCGACATCGAGCGGGAGATCAAGTTCGAGACGTATGCGATCACGCGGATCCGGGGCGCGATGATCGACGAACTTCGGGCACTGGACTGGATTCCGCGATCGGTGCGGCAGAAGGCGCGCAACGTCGAGCGGGCCTACGCGACGCTGGAGGCGCGGCTGCGGCGCAGTCCGTCCGAGGGCGAAGTGGCCGCCGAGCTGGGCATCGAAGTGGATGAACTCCACTCGGTCTTCAGCAAGCTGTCGCTGGCGAACGTGGTGGCGCTGGAGGAGCTGCTGCACGTCGGAGGCGAGGGTGGCGACCGGCTGAGCCTGATGGACACGCTCGAGGACACCGCGGCCGACAATCCCGTGGAGGTCGCCGAGGACCGGGAGCTGCGGCGGTTTCTGGCGCGGGCGATCAACACCCTGCCCGAGCGAGAGAAGACCGTGGTCACGCTCTATTACTACGAGGGGCTCACGCTCGCCGAGATCGGCAATGTGCTCGGGGTAACCGAGAGCCGGGTCAGCCAGATCCACACGAAGTCGGTGCTCCAATTGCGGGCGAAACTCGCGAGTTTTGGGCGCTGACATCGCTGAATCGTCCCTTCCGCTTTCTGGTCGGTCTGACTCGGCCTCTGCGCGCCTGCTGAGTGATTCCCGCCATGGATGGTCCGTCCGTAAAGTGGACGTGTGCCAAGGATTCGAGCGGCCTCCGTGGCCGAGCACCGGTCGATGCAGCGAGCCGCCCTGCTGGACGCGGCACGGTCACTGTTGTCCGAGGGCGGGACGGAGGCGCTGACGTTCCCGGCGCTCGCCGAGCGCACGGGACTCGCGCGGTCCTCCGTCTATGAGTACTTCCGGTCGCGCGCGGCCGTGGTCGAAGAGCTCTGCGAAATCGACTTTCCGGTATGGGCCGCCGAGGTCGAGGCCGCGATGCCGCCGACCGCAACGCCCGAGGGCAAGGTCGAGGCGTATGTCCGGCAGCAGCTCGCGCTGGTCGGAGACCGGCGGCACCGGGCCGTGGTCGCGATCTCCGCGAGCGAGCTCGAGGCGGGCGCGCGCGAGAAGATCCGCGCGGCGCACGGCGGGCTCGTCGCGATGATCGTGGAGGCCCTGGGCGACATGGGCCATGAGCAGCCCCGCATGGCTGCCATGCTGCTTCAGGGGATCGTGGACGCCGCGGTACGGCGGATCGAGCTGGGCGCGACCGAGGAGCCCCACGTCATCACCGATGCCGCCGTCGCGATGGCTCTACGGGGCGTACGGGGCTGAGCCCGTACGGGTAACCGCTCTTTCCCCTCGGGTCGCCAACGCGGGTCGGGGACCGCGGACGCACATCACGTGTCAGAGACCCCGCGGGCGTCCTGAGCCGGCGCGCCCTCCGATACGCCGATGACCGGCAGGAGGCGTGACGGGCCCCGGTGGAGCAGCCATGGTGGCAGCAGGGAAAGCGGGTCCAGGTAGACGTCGGCCCGGCGCAGGCCCCAGTGCAGACAGGGTGTTGTGCAGTGGGAGCCCGTCGGTTCCACTACGCCGACCACCTCGCCCGCCGCCACCTTCACTCCCGTCTTCACCGTCGCGCGCACCGGCTCGTAGGTCGTGCGCACAGGGGGATCGCCGGTGCCGTCCAGCTCCACCGAGACGACTCCGCGCCCCGCGACCCGGCCCGCGAAGGAGACGCGGCCGGGGGCGACGGCCCTGACCGGGGTGCCGCTGGGAGCGGCGAGGTCCACGCCACGGTGGCCCCGGCCGTACGCGCTCGCCGGCGGCTCCCAGCCGCGGGCTACCCGCGGGCGTATCCCTACGGGCCAGGCGCGGCCGACAGTCGGCACTGCCTGGTCGGCCCCCGGCAACCCGTCGGCTTTCGACACCGCCCGCCCGTCGGCCCTCCGGTACGCCGACCACCCGTCGGCCCATGGCGTCGCCACGCCCTCCGCGCCGCCGGCGTGGGTCGCGGCCGTGGGCGAAGCGGTCCCGAGGGCGGTCACCGTCACGCCCAGCAGCAACACCAGCCACGTACGAATACATCGTTCTGCTCGCATGCGAGAAAGGCTCCCGCGATACGGCGAAGGGAGTGGATCAAGGCCGGGATCTGTGGAATACCGGCCAGTTGTGGACAGCGGCGTCACCCGGCGCCTCGCGTGTCCCGTACACTTCTGATGGCGATCCGGGTCACCGGGTCGACTTCGCACGCCCCGACACCGGCCATTACATGCCGGTGTCAGCGCCCCTCGGTCCTTAACGGCAGGCGCATCGCGGGCGTCAGGCGCGGGTGCCGTCCGGCACGCGCGGCACAACCGAGAAAACTCAAGGAGAACGGCCATGGCCGTCGTCACGATGCGGGAGCTGCTGGAAAGCGGCGTCCACTTCGGTCACCAGACCCGTCGCTGGAACCCGAAGATGAAGCGCTTCATC
>CAMLJW010000492.1 GCA_946480485.1 uncultured Streptomyces sp.
GAACAGCGCGCAGCCGCGCTCGAAAAGGCCGCCGCGGCTCGCCGGGAGCGGGCCGAGGTCAAGAATCGACTCAAGCACTCCGGCGCCTCCCTTCACGAGGTCATCAAGCAGGGCCAGGAGAGCGACGTCATCGGCAAGATGAAGGTCTCCGCCCTCCTCGAGTCCCTGCCGGGCGTGGGCAAGGTCCGCGCCAAGCAGATCATGGAGCGACTCGGGATTTCCGAGAGCCGCCGCGTGCGTGGCCTCGGTTCCAACCAGATCGCGTCCCTGGAGCGCGAGTTCGGTGGCGGTGCCGCCTGACGTTCTCGGGCACTCCCGAGAACCTGGATAATCGCTGTATGGCTGCAACATCCCGGGGGACGACCCCCGTACCCCCGGATTCACGTCCGCGGCTGACCGTGCTCTCCGGACCCTCGGGGGTCGGCAAGAGCACGGTTGTCGCACATATGCGCAAGGAACACCCCCAGGTCTGGCTCTCGGTGTCGGCGACGACTCGCAAGCCGCGCCCCGGCGAGAGGCATGGCGTCCAGTACTTCTTCGTCAGCGACGAAGAGATGGACAAGCTGATCGCCAACGGCGAGCTTCTCGAGTGGGCGGAGTTCACGGGAAACCGTTATGGCACCCCGCGGGGTGCCGTGCTGGAGCGCCTGGAGGCCGGTGAGCCGGTCCTTTTGGAGATTGACCTCCAGGGCGCGCGGCTGGTCCGTGAGTCGATGCCCGAGGCCCAGCTGGTCTTCCTGGCTCCTCCGTCCTGGGAGGAGCTGGTGCGCCGACTCACCGGGCGGGGCACCGAGCCGCCCGAGGTCATCGAGCGTCGGCTGGCCGCGGCCAAGGTCGAACTCGCGGCCGAGTCGGAGTTCGATGTCACCCTGGTCAACACCTCCGTCGAGGACGTGGCGAGTGAGCTGCTAGCCTTGATGGACATAGTGTGATCGTTTTCGAAATTGTCTTCGATCTCATCCCATCTTTCGGAAGGTAGAGCGTGTCCTCTTCCATCACCGCGCCCGAGGGCATCATCAACCCGCCGATCGACGAGCTCCTCGAGGCCACCGACTCGAAGTACAGCCTTGTGATCTATGCGGCCAAGCGGGCCCGTCAGATCAACGCGTACTACTCACAGCTCGGCGAGGGGCTGCTCGAGTATGTCGGTCCTCTCGTGGACACCCATGTCCACGAGAAGCCGCTCTCGATCGCCCTGCGCGAGATCAACGCGGGTCTGCTGACCTCCGAGGCCGTCGAGGGCCCGGCGCAGTAATCACTTCATTTGGTTTGAAGGACTTTTTCACAGGCCTGGCAGCACGGCTGTCAGGCCTGTGGTCTGTGCGGGGCGGCGGTGGGAGATCCCCGGCGCGGGCGCGTCCCCCCGGCCCGGGGGATCGCCCCCCCGCATTGATGCAGCATGGAGTCGTAACAGAGCCGAGCCCTGGGAGAAACGGTGGACAAGCCGAAGGTCGTGCTGGGGGTCAGCGGTGGAATCGCCGCGTACAAGGCGTGCGAGCTGCTGCGTCGGCTGACCGAATCGGGACATGACGTGCGCGTCGTACCGACCGAGTCGGCACTCCACTTCGTCGGCGCCGCGACCTGGTCCGCGCTCTGCGGGCACCCCGTCTCGACCGAGGTCTGGTTCGATGTGCACGAGGTCCCGCACGTTCGTATCGGCCAGGAGGCCGAACTGCTGGTTGTGGCCCCCGCCACCGCGGACCTGCTGGCGAAGCTGGCTCATGGCCTGGCCGACGATCTACTGACCAACACCCTGCTCACCGCCCGCTGCCCGGTGGTCCTCGCTCCCGCCATGCACACCGAGATGTGGGAGCACCCGGCCACGCAGGAGAACGTCGCGACGCTGCGCCGCCGCGGTGCCGTCGTCATCGAACCCGCCGTCGGCCGTCTCACGGGCGTCGACACGGGCAAGGGCCGGCTGCCGGAGCCCGGCGAGATCTTCGAGGTCTGCCGCCGGGTACTGGCGCGCGGGGCCGTGGTGCCGGACCTGGCCGGCCGCCATGTCGTGGTCAGCGCCGGCGGCACGCGCGAGCCGCTCGACCCGGTCCGCTTCCTCGGCAACCGCTCATCCGGCAAGCAGGGGTACGCCCTCGCGCGCACCGCGGCGGCCCGGGGCGCCCGCGTCACGCTGGTCGCAGCGAACGCCGGGCTGCCGGATCCGGCGGGCGTGGACGTGGTGCCGGTCGGGACGGCCGTCCAGCTGCGCGAGGCGGTGCTGAAGGCCGCCGCGGACGCCGACGCGGTGGTGATGGCGGCCGCCGTCGCGGACTTCCGGCCGGCGGCGTACGCGGCCGGAAAGATCAAGAAGAAGGACGGCCAGGACCCGGAACCGATCCACCTGGTCCGTAATCCGGACATCCTCGCCGAGATCTCCGCCGAGCGTGCCCGCCCCGGCCAGGTAATCGTCGGTTTCGCCGCCGAGACGGACGACGTCCTGGCCAACGGGCGGACGAAACTGCGGCGCAAGGGATGCGATCTCCTCGTCGTGAACGAGGTGGGGGAGCGCAAGACGTTCGGCTCAGAGGAGAACGAAGCTGTCGTGCTCGGCGCCGACGGCAGTGAGACGCCCGTCCCGTACGGGCCCAAGGAGACTCTGGCCGAGACCGTGTGGGATCTGGTGGCGCGCCGTCTCGGGTGAATGTCTCATTCGTTTCATCAGGCTCCTCAAAACCGGCTGATTCGGGCGTGTGAGCCTGGCGAAGAGCCTTCGTCGTGACGCAGAATGCCCGTGCCGCAGGTCACACCACTCCCGAGTCGCGAGACGGGTGGGCCCGTGGCCGAGCCCGACCGATAAACTGTTCTCGGACGACAGCGGGCGCAGCCCCCGACCCGTCCGCCAATGATCAGCCAGCAGCCGCTGCAACCCCAGGGAGCGTTGTGTCCCGTCGCCTGTTCACCTCGGAGTCCGTGACCGAGGGCCATCCCGACAAGATCGCTGACCAGATCAGCGACACCATTCTCGACGCGCTTCTGCGCGAGGACCCGACGTCCCGGGTCGCCGTGGAGACACTGATCACGACTGGCCTGGTGCACGTGGCCGGCGAGGTCACGACCAAGGCCTACGCGGACATCGCGACGCTGGTCCGCAGCAAGATCCTCGAGATCGGTTACGACTCCTCGAAGAAGGGCTTCGACGGCGCCTCCTGCGGCGTGTCGGTGTCGATCGGCGCGCAGTCACCCGACATCGCGCAGGGTGTCGACACGGCGTACGAGTCCCGTATCGAGGGTGCCGCCGCAGGTGGCGACGTCGACGAGTTGGACCGCCAGGGCGCGGGCGACCAAGGTCTGATGTTCGGTTACGCGACCGACGAGACGCCCGAGTTGATGCCGCTGCCGATCCACCTGGCGCACCGTCTCTCGAAGCGTCTGTCCGACACCCGCAAGAACGGGACGATCCCCTACCTGCGGCCGGACGGCAAGACCCAGGTCACCATCGAGTACGACGGCGACAAGGCCGTCCGCCTGGACACGGTCGTCGTCTCCTCGCAGCACGCGTCGGACATCGACCTGGACTCGCTACTGGCCCCCGACATCCGCGAGTTCGTGGTCGAGCCGGAGCTCAAGGCCCTCCTGGTCGACGGCATCAAGCTGGACACCGAGGGCTACCGCCTCCTCGTCAACCCCACCGGCCGCTTCGAGATCGGCGGCCCGATGGGCGATGCCGGCCTCACCGGCCGCAAGATCATCATCGACACGTACGGCGGTATGGCTCGCCACGGCGGCGGCGCCTTCTCCGGCAAGGACCCGTCCAAGGTCGACCGCAGCGCGGCGTACGCGATGCGCTGGGTCGCCAAGAACGTGGTGGCGGCCGGCCTTGCCTCCCGCTGCGAGGTCCAGGTCGCCTACGCCATCGGCAAGGCCGAGCCCGTCGGCCTCTTCGTCGAGACCTTCGG
>CAMLJW010000493.1 GCA_946480485.1 uncultured Streptomyces sp.
GTACCGCTCCCATCGTTCCCGGGTAATCCATGCGGGTCGGTCCGACCACGCCGAGTTTGGCTACTGCCTCGCCGCCCGAACCGTAGCCGACGGAGACCACGGACGTGGAGTTGAGTCCCTCATACGCGTTCTCATGACCGATGCGTACGGTCATGCCCGAATCCTCTGCCGCACCCAGGAGTTTGAGGAGGACGACCTGCTCCTCCAGGGCCTCCAGGACGGGCCGGATCGTCAGGGGAAAGTCATGTCCGAAACGCGTGAGATTGGCGGTGCCGCCAATCATCAGTCGCTCCTCCGTCTCCTCGACCAGCGTCTCCAGAAGGGTGGAGAGCACCGTCGAGACCGTGCCGCGGTCCTCCGCTTCGAAAGCCTCCGGCAGGTCCTGCACCAGCTGCGGGACGTCCGCGAACCGGCGGCCCGTGACCCGGCTGTTGAGCCGCGCCCGCAGGTCCGCCAGAGACACCTCACCGAACGGCGCCGGGCAGTCCACCATGCGCTGCTCGACCCTGCCGGTGTCCGTGATCAGCACCAGCATGACGCGGGTCGCAGTCAGCGACAGAAGCTCCACGTGCCGCACCGTCGAGCGCGTCAGCGACGGGTACTGCACGACGGCGACCTGGCGCGTGAGCTGCGCGAGCAGCCGTACGGTCCGTCCCACGACGTCGTCCAGGTCCACGGCGCCGTCGAGGAAGTTCTGGATGGCCCGCCGCTCGGGCCCGGTCATCGGCTTGACGCCCGCGAGCCGGTCGACGAAGAGGCGGTATCCCTTGTCCGTGGGGATGCGTCCGGCGCTGGTGTGCGGCTGCGCGATGTAGCCCTCGTCCTCCAGTGCCGCCATGTCGTTGCGCACCGTGGCGGGCGACACCCCGAGGTTGTGCCGCTCGGTGAGCGCCTTGGAGCCCACCGGCTCCTCCGTGCCCACATAGTCCTGGACGATGGCGCGCAGCACTTCGAGCCTGCGTTCACCGAGCACCGCGCACACCTCCAGCTGGTCCCTTTGTGGCCTTCGCTTGGCACTCAGCGCACAGGAGTGCCAGGATCCCGGCTCAAGTGTACGGCCGGTGGGTACGGCCCCGGCAAGGGCGGACGTTGTGATGTCGCTCCGAGGTCCACAGGTCTGCCCCACTCCGGGAATCTTGTCCTGCTCTGGCGGGAACATGGCGCTAGCGTCGCTGTATGAGGGTTACTCGGGAGGAGCCGGCAGCGTGCTGAGCGTCGACTGGGAGTCGTCCGGGTGGACGGAACTGGCACCGGGGGTCGGGCGGTGCCGTCTGCCCGTGTGGGACTGCACGGTCGGGCTCGTCGTGGGCGAGGGCGCGGCGCTCATGATCGACACCGGGTCGAGCGTGCGGGAGGGTGCGCGGCTGCGCACCGAGGCCGGACGGCTGCTCGGTGGCGGCCGGGTCACCCATCTCGCGCTCACCCATCCCCACTTCGACCATGTCTTCGGGGCGGCGGCGTTCGCGGGGGTCGAGGTCTTCGGTGCGGTGGGCATGGACCGGGTCCTCGTCCGGGACCGCGACTGGCTGCGCGCGGACGCCGTACGCCACGGCGCCGATCCCCGCGAGGCGGCCGAGGCGGCGGACCTCCTCGTGCGTCCGCGGCACCTCGTGACCGGTGAGTGGACCCTTGACCTGGGCGGCGGCCGCCAGGTCCTGCTGGCGAACGTGGGTCCCGGCCACACGGCCCACGACCTGGCGGTTCTGGTACCCGGCACGCACGGCGCGGACTCTCCCGCCTCCCCAGTTTCCACCTCCCCCGTTTCTCCCACCTCTCCCACCTCTCCTGCCGCCCCGGCCTCACCTGCCGCGCGGCTCTCCGCCGAGGTCGTCTTCTGCGGCGACCTGGTCGAGGAGTCCGGCGAGCCCCAGGCAGGCCCCGACGCCGTACCGTCCCACTGGCCCGCGGCCCTGGACCGGCTGCTCGACCTGGGCGGCGAGGACGCGGTGTACGTTCCCGGGCACGGCGCCGCGGTGAACGCCGCGTTCGTCCGGGCCCAACGGGACGCCCTGGCACGGCGTTTCGGCGTGCCGTAGGTCCGTCGCCGTACTCGACGGCAGCTTCTCCTCGCGTCATCTATCGTCATCCGAATGCGCCAGTACTCACCGGACCTGACCCCTCCCTGGAAGAAGCCCAGGCTCGTGCCGGAGGTCCCGGCGGAGCCGGGTCTGGTCGTCGAGGAGCCCGGAACCGGCTTCTGCGGCGCCGTGATCCGCTGCGAGGCGGGCACGGTCACTCTGGAGGACCGCTTCGGCAAGCACCGCGTGTTCCGGCTGGAACCCCGGGGCTTCCTCCTGGAGGGCCGTGTGGTGACCCTTGTCAGGCCCTCCTCGGCCGCTCCGGCACGCCCCACCCGTACGGCATCCGGCTCGGTGGCCGTCCACGGCGCCCGCGCCCGCGTCGCCCGCGCCGGCCGCATCTACGTCGAGGGCCGCCACGACGCCGAACTGGTGGAGAAGGTCTGGGGCGACGACCTGCGCATCGAGGGCGTCGTCGTCGAGTACCTGGAGGGCATCGACGACCTCCCCGCGATCGTCGCCGACTTCTCCCCCGGGCCCGACGCCCGCCTCGGCGTCCTCGTCGACCACCTGGTCGCGGGCACGAAGGAGTCCCGCATCGCGGAGTCGGTGACGAGTGAGTACGCGCTGGTGGTGGGCCACCCGTACATCGACGTCTGGGAGGCGGTGAAGCCGTCGTCGGTGGGCATCGAGGCGTGGCCTCGCGTCCCGCGCGGGGAGGACTGGAAGACGGGGGTGTGCCGGGCGCTGGGGTGGCCGGAGAACACGGGAGCGGCCTGGCAGCGGATCCTGAGCACGGTGCGCTCGTACAAGGACCTGGAGCCGGCATTGCTGGGGCGGGTGGAGGAGCTGATCGACTTCGTTGCGGCAGGCGGTGACGTTTCGTGATCCGCTGCGCTCGGTAGTCAGCTACTTCCCCGTCACCGAAGGGCTCGGTGAGCACGGCGCACTGCGTCACGATCGGGTCGATGACCGGGTAAGCGGGGGATCCTGCCGGCCGCATGGATGGACCGCTCTGACGTTCGTCGGCGATTCAACCCGGCTCGGGTGATCAGTCCACCAGGTCCCTGACCACCGCATCTGCCAGCAACCGCCCCCGCAGGGTCAGCACCGCCCGCCCCTCCTCGTACGGTCCCGTTTCCAACAGTCCCTCCGACAGGGCCCGGCCCGAAGCCGCAAGCCCGTCCTCACGCAGCAACGACAACGGCACTCCCTCCCGCAACCGCAGCTCCAGCAGGATCCGCTCCACCCTCCGGTCCTCCGCGGAAAGAAGCTCACGCCCGGCCGCAGGGGTACGCCCCGCGGCGAGCGCCCCGGCATACGCCCCGGGATGCTTCACGTTCCACCACCGCACGCCGCCCACATGGCTGTGCGCCCCCGGCCCCGCCCCCCACCAGTCGGCCCCGCGCCAGTACAGCTCGTTGTGCAGGCACCGCCCGGCGGCTGACGTGGCCCAGTTGGAGACCTCGTACCAGTCGAAGCCCGCGCCCGACAGGACCTCCTCCGCGATCAGGTAGCGGTCCGCGTGGACGTCGTCGTCCGTCATGGGGACCTCGCCGCGCCGGATGCGGTGGGCGAGCCGGGTGCCCTCCTCGACAATCAGGGCGTACGCCGAGATGTGGTCGGGGCCGGCGCCGAGGGCCGCGTGGAGGGAGGCGCACCAGTCGTCGTCGCTCTCCCCGGGGGTGCCGTAGATCAGGTCCAGGTTCACATGCTCGAAGCCCGCTGCCCGGGCCTCGGCGACGCACACCTCGGGGCGGCCGGGAGTGTGGGTGCGATCCAGCACCTTGAGTACGTGCTGCCGGGCGCTCTGCATTCCGAAGGAGATCCGGTTGAAGCCACCGGCCCGCAGCGTGGCCAG
>CAMLJW010000494.1 GCA_946480485.1 uncultured Streptomyces sp.
GGGTGCCCCAGGACGGCGCGCTGTTCCCGCACCTCACCGTGTTGGCCAACACGGCGTACGGCCTGCGCGCACACGGCGTACCGCGCGCCGAGGCCCGCCGCGCCGCGCAGGAGTGGCTCGACCGGCTAGGCGTGGGCCGTCTCGCGCACCGCAGACCGGCCCAGATCTCCGGCGGCCAGGCAGGGCGCGTCGCCCTGGCAAGGGCCTTGGCCGTACGTCCCCGGCTCCTGCTCCTCGACGAACCGCTCGCGTCCCTCGACCAGACCACCCGCGCCCGGGTACGGCACACCCTGCGCCGTCATCTCGACGGCTTCGGCGGGGTCTGTCTGATCGTCACCCACGACCCGGTCGAGGCGGTGTCGCTCGCGGACCGTGTTCTCGTGCTGGACGAGGGCCGCGCTGTCCAGGACGCCCCGCCCACCGAGGTCACCCGGCATCCGCGCTCGCCCTGGGTGGCCCGCATGCTCGGCCGCAACGCCTGGCCCGGCACGGCGACCGCCGACGGGCTCGAACTCGCCGAGGGAGGCGGGCTGTTCGTGGTCGCGGAACCGCCGCCCGTCGGCACGGAGGCCCTCGCGATCATCGCCCCCGAAGCGGTCGCCGTCCACCGCGACCGGCCCGGCGGCAGCCCCCGCAACGTCTGGCCGGGCACCGTCCGCGAGATCACCGCGACCGGCAGCAGGCTGCGCGTACTGATCACCTCCGAGCGGGCGCCGAACGTGGTCGCGGAGATCACCCCGCAGGCCGCCGCCGAACTCGGCCTCGCGGACGGGGTGTCCGTGTGGACGAGTATCAAGGCGACCGAGGCGACCGTGGTGCCGATCTGACAGGTAGCCCGACCGCCGCTGAGAACTGAGGGCGCTCTGCTCGTCGCCGGGCGCCGCCCCGGCAGGCGACCGACCTCCTTGCCGCAGCTGGGAAACCCTCGGCGTCAGTAGACGTCCCGGACATACCGCTTGTCCGCCGCGAGCTGCTTGACGTACGCGGCCGCCTCCGCCTCGCCGAGCCCGCCGTGCGCGACGGCGATGTCCCGCAGCGCCTGGTCGACGTCCTTGGCCATGCGGGAGGCGTCCCCGCACACGTAGAAGCGGGCGCCGCCCTGGAGCCAGTGCCACAGCTCCGGTCCGTGTTCGCGCATCCGGTCCTGGACGTAGACCTTGGCGCGCTGGTCACGGGAGAACGCGGTGTCGAGGCGGCTGAGGGTGCCGTCGGCGAGGAAGGCGGTCAGCTCGTCCTCGTAGTAGAAGTCGGTCGCGCGGTGCTGCTCACCGAAGAACAGCCAGTTGGGAGCCCGGTGGCCGAGCGCCCGGCGCTCCTCCAGGAAGCCCATGAACGGCGCGACTCCGGTCCCGGGCCCGACCATCACCGTCGGTGTCGCCGGATCCGCGGGCGGCCTGAAGTTCGGGGAGCGCTGCACGTGCACCGGCACGGGCGTGTCCGGCTCGGCGTCGGCGAGGAAGGGCGAGCAGACCCCGCCGCGCGCCCGGCCGCCGAGGCTCTCGTACCGCACGACGGAGACCGTCAGCGACACGAGGTGCGGGTCGACCAGCGGGCTCGACGATATGGAGTACAGGCGGGGCTGCAGCCGCTTGAGGACCTCGGCCCACTCCCGCGCGCTCGCCCGCACGGGGTACTCGGCGATGACGTCGACGGCCTGCCGTCCCCAGCTCCACCTCGCGAACCCGTCCTTGTTGTCGGGCCGCAGCAGCTTCTTCAACTCGCGGTTGTCGCGGGTCCGTTCGGAGACGAAGCGCAACAGATCGGAGGTGATCCGGGTGATGTCGAGATGCCGGCCCAGCGCCTCGGCGAAAGAGACCGTCTCCCCCACACCCCCCACCTGCACGGCGGTTGAGGCATTGAGTCCGGTCACCGCCAGCCACTCGCTCACCAGCCCGGGAGAGTTGACCGGACGTACCCCGAGCGCGTCCCCGGCCTCGTACATCAGCGGGGTCTCGCTCTCCCGGGTGTCGAAGGTGAACCGGCGGACCTCCTTGTCCGCTCCGGGAAGACTGAGCAGCCGGTTGCCGGTGAGGCGAGCTGTGACGGGCGCGGGCCTGGGGGGCCGGGGGACCTTCTGCGCCTCGATCGCCTTCGGCGCATCGATAGCATGCTGTGCTTCGCCGGCTCTGCCGCCCAGTGCGGTGAGCACCTGGTCGAGCCAGGCCTGCGCGGAGGGCTCGAAGTCCGGCTCGCAGTCCGTACGCGGAGCGAGCCGCACCGCCCCCAACTCGCCGAGCCGCCGGTCGAGTCGGCGCCCGTGCCCGCAGAAGTCGTCGTAGGAGGAGTCACCCAGGGCGAGCACGGCATAGCGCACCCCGTCCATGCGCGGCGACTCCGGCGTGGCCAGCGCCTCCCAGAAACCCGAGCCGTTGTCCGGAGCGTCACCATCACCGAACGTGCTGGTGATCAGCAGCAGATCCGCACCCCGCGGCAACTCACCCGGATCGGCGTCATCCATACCGAGCAGGGTCGGCTTGTGCCCGGTAGCGGCAAGCCGCTCAGCGGCGGCCACCGCGAACTCCTCGGCGTTACCGGTCTGCGAGGCCCACAGCACGACGAGCTCGCGGACGGGAACGCCACCCACGATCCGCTGGGCGTCGGCCGCCCGGGAGTACATCCCGGCCAGCACACCGTTCACCCACAGCGCGTGCTCGGGGCCGAACGGGGCGTCCGGCGGAAGTACGGGCACACCCGGCGCACCCGTGGGCAGCCCGGCGAGAAAGCCACTGAGGTACTGCCGCTCCTGGGCGGTGAGCACGGGCGGCGGCGCGGGATCCAGACCGAGGACGGTCATGTCAGCCGGTCCGCGCCCACCCACCTGCGCGTTGCTGCCCGCTCCGGCCACATCCAGCCCGTCCGGCGTTGGGGGACGAGGCCGTTCAGGCGGGGGCGGTGGGGTTGGCGAGGAAACCTTCGCCAACCCCACCGCACACACCTTGAACTCCGGCTGGAACGACACAGGGTCAACCGCGTCACTGGTCACCGCATTGATGCTCAGATACTCCCCGAACAGATCGTTCCAGTGGAACGGAGCGAAGCAGCACCCCTGCCGCACCCGGTCCGTCACCACCGCGGGCAGCACCGCCCGCCCCCGCCGCGAGGCGACCTCGACCGCATCCCCCTCGGCGATCCCCAACTCCCGCGCGTCCTGCGGATGCACCTCCACGAACGGCCCGGGACTGAGCTTGTTGAGCTTGGCGACCTTCCCCGTTTTGGTCAGCGTGTGCCACTGGTGCTGAAGCCGCCCGGTGTTCAGTACGAAGGGAAAGTCGTCGTCGGGCATCTCGGCGGCCGGAATGTGCGGCCGGGCGTAGAAAACGGCCCGCCCACTCGCCGTGGGAAAGACCGGCCCGCCGTCCCTCTCCCCGCCCCTCTCTCCGTCCCGGTCCACGTCCACGTATCGAATCGGATTCCGCTCAGGCCCGTCCTCCCGTGAGGCCGGCCACTGCACGGACGTGCTCCGCAGCCGCTCGTACGTCACACCCCGCAGATCCCACCCGGTCTTCGGGTTCCAGGCGCGCTTGATCTCCTCGAAGATCTCCTCGGCGCTCTCGTACGAGAACGCCTTCTCGTATCCCATCGCGCAGGCCACCCGCGCGATGATCTTCCAGTCCGGAAGGGCGTCCCCGGGCGGCTCGAGGGCCGGCTGCGCGAGCGTGAGATTGCGCTCGCTGTTGACGAGGACGCCCTCGGCCTCGGTCCACAGGGCGCCGGGGAGTACGACATCGGCGTAGGCGTTGGTCTCGGTGTCCTCGAAGACGTCCTGTGTGACGACGAATTCGGCGGCCTCCAGACCCTCGATGACGGTCTTGCGGTTGGCGACCGAGGCGACGGGGTTGGTGCAGATGATCCAGCAGGCCTTGATCTCGC
>CAMLJW010000495.1 GCA_946480485.1 uncultured Streptomyces sp.
CTACGGCGGCACGCGCATACGCCACTGAGCGTCCCGGCGACCGGACCGTGGACCATCTCGAAGTGACCGAGCGGGCGGGGCAGGAGTTCAGCGACGACGGGAAGGCGTTGGATTGGCTGCACTCCGAGGCGGCCTGCATCCTGGCGTGCGTGCAGCAGTCGTTGGGGCCGGGGACGCTGCGGCGGGGGGTTGATCTTCTGCTGGCTTCGAAGGACTTGGCGGAGTCGGGGGCCAGTTCGCTCCGCTACGAGGCAGCCGCGTTCGCCGCGCGGGAGGCCGCAGCCGCAGCGGGCGACGCCCATGCGGAGGGACGCGCGCGTACGACCCTCGCTCAAGTCCTCAGCCGCGCCGGGCGTTTCGACGAGGCCAGCACGCAGGCGGAATGCGCCATCGAGCTCGGAGGCCGGACCGGTGACCCCTGGACCAGCGGCAACGCCCGGAACGAGCAGGGGATCATCGCCAACTGCAGAAACCAGCGCACCATGAGTGAGGCGCACCTCGTCGAAGCAATCAAGGCGTTTCGCTCTGACGACAACCGCCCCGGCGAGGCCAGTGCACTGTGCAATCTCTCGCGGGTACTCGTTTCCCTGGGACGCACGGCCGCGGCTATCGATCTGGTCCGCCAGGGGATCGCCATCTACGACGAACTGGGGCTCACCTTCCGCCTGGCCAATGCGAGGTACGCGCTTGGCATCGCCCTCAGTCATGCAGGACGTCAGAACGAGGCTCTGGACCAACTCACCGATTCACTCGAGATGTTCGTGGAGAACCGACAGCGTCTGTGGGAAGGAGCGACCCACTTCCGTATCGCTCAGGTGCACCTTTCGGCCCGCCGGGCGGCCCAGGCGGCACAGCACGCCGAGCAGGCACTGACGACCGGGTGCATAGGCGGCGACTGGATGCGTGCCAACATCCTCACCCTTCTGGGACGCTCACTCGACAGCCTCGGTCAGGTCGACCGCGCACGGGCATGCTGGCGCGAAGCACTCGGCATCTACGAAGAGTCCGGTGCGCCCGAAGCCGCTGAACTACGGGGGCTCCTCCGGCCGGTTGCAACGGCCTGAGCCGGGCCGACGGCGCGTTCATCGAACGTTTATGAGTGGCTGCCACTCTCTATCCATCGATCCGTCGTGTCGGGGGGCAGACGGGTCCATGGGCCTCACTCATAAGGTGAGCGCCCCCGGAACGCCCGTTCGGCGACCCACCGGGGGAGTTGTCGAATGGGCGTTCCCAACCAAGTGCCAAGTCAATCTCATGGGGGTTCTCCGTTATGAGCAGCACCGAGAAGGCCAAGAAGAACGAAGAGACAGAGACCGAGGACGTCACGACGCTTGACAGCCACATGCCGGCCCCGCCGAGCGACGGCACGTTCACCACGCAGGACAGCCACATGCCGACGCCGCCGGCCGACGACACCGTGACCACTCTGGACAGCCACATGCCCGCACCGCCCGCGCTGGACCTGGACAACAACTAGAGACCCTCATCGCAACGGGGACCGGCCGCGGCGGCGCGGAGGGGGAGCCGCCGCGGCCGAGGCTTGTCCGGGGGTGCCCCGCCCTCAGACTCAGAGACGGGTACGTCACGACCCTCCACCCGTCCGGCCCGCCGGGCGCTCCAGCTAGCACCACACCGTCTTCTCCGCCATCGCGACGAGCCCCGCCGGGGGCGGATACGTACCCGCGAAGGACGGGAGGTCGACGCGGAGGGAGGGGAGCGTGATGCCGTGCGCGGCGAGCGCCTGACGCAGTTCCTCCGCGCAGGTCGTTATGGCTTCGGCGGTGGGTCGGGGGTGCATGGGTACGCCTTCCCCGATGCCCCCCCGAACCCAGCGCATCGGTTTTGGGTGCGGTGAGGGGCGAACCGCTCAGTACTTGTCCACCAGGTCCTCGACCTCGCAGTGGGCGATGCGGTCGATCTCTTCGGCGGCGTCGTACGGCTTGATCTTGACGCTCTTCACGCCGTTCGCGGGCACGTCGACGACCGTACTGCCGGACGCCAACCACTCACCGGCCTCGTCCTCGAAGCTGATGCCGGCTGGATACTTGGCGACCCGGTTCTCGTGGTTCGTGAGCTGGACCGTCGCGTACGGGGCCTGCTCGCTCACGCATGTCAGCAGCTTCACCGTCACATCGTCCTCACGTGCTCCGTGCCCGCCCGTGGAGGAGCCTGAGGAGCCGGACGAGCCGCTGGAGCCCGAGGTCGTCGTGCCGCCGCCCGTCGTGGTGGCGTAGTCATGGTCGTCGTCGTACGAGTCGTGACCGTCCCAGTCACCGGAACCGGACGTCGTCGGACCGGAGCCGGACGAACCGCCGCTCGTCGACGACGAACTGTCGTGGTTCTGGGAGGAGCTGCTGCAACCGCCCCCGCCCCCGTCCCCTCCTCCGCCGCCGTCCCCGCCCCGGCCGCGTCCCTTGGAGAAGCCGGTGAGTGCGAGTACCACCAGAACCGCCACCGCGGTGAACCTGAACCCGCGCCCCCGTATCTGCATGTTCATGCCCTAACCCTACCCACCCGGGTGGGCGCCCCGGTTCGCCGCCGCTACGTGGTTCGCGCCGTCCCCGTCCCCTTCTCCGCGTCCAGCGCGTACACACACCGGTCCTTGCTGCAGGCGTACACGACCCCGTCCTTGACGACCGGGGCCCCGGTGATCTCACCGCCGGTGGCGAGCTTCCAGCGCAGTCGGCCGTCGTCGGCCTTCAGGGTGTAGAGGAGGTGGTCCGTGGAGCCGAAGTGGATGCGGCCGTCGGCGACCGCGGCTGCGCCGACCAGGTCGCCGCCCGCCTGGAAGCGCCACTTCGGGGTGCCGGTGACGGCGTCCAGCGTGTAGAGGCCCTTGCCGCTGCCCACATGGACGTGCCCCGTCGAGACGAGGACCGGCTCGATCGAGGCGCGGGGCTCCGTGGCGATGCGCCAGCGGTCACGGCCGTCGGTGGCGTCGAGGGCGTACACCGTGCCGAGGTAGTCGGCGAGGTAGACCCCGCCGCCCGTGACCGCCGGGCCCGGCGCGAAGGTGGGTGGGCAGAGGAACACCGCGGGCGCCTCGAAATGCCAGCGGACGTGCCCGCCGGCCACGTCGATGGCGAGGACACGGGTGCCGGCGGACACGTACACGTATCCGTCGTCGGCCTCGGTGAGGCGGACCGGGACGCCGCCGCAGGAGGCCGCGTCGCCGATGGGGTACGACCAGCGCTCCTCGCCCGTGCGCGCTTCGAGGGCGCGCAGACGGGCGTCCTTCCACACGTACACCGTTCCCTCGTGGACGACGGGCCCCGCCTCGGGCGACTCGAAGTCGGTCTGGGCGCCGGTGATCTCCCACAGCTTCTGGCCGCCCGAGGCCTCCCAGGCCTGTACGCCGCCGCCGCGGGTGCCGGTGACGACGGTGCCACGGTCGGCCTTGAGGGAGTACACCCAGGCGTCGGTCGGCAGCCGCCACAGGTCGGTGCCCTCGCGGGCGTCCAGGGCGAAGAGAGTGGGCCCGTCGGAGGCGTGGATACGGCCGTCCGCCACCGACATCGACCAGGCGACGTCGCGCGTCTTGAAGCGGCGCCGACCGGTGGCCACGTCCAGGGCGTGGACCTCGAAGGAGGTGACGTAGACGAGGTCGCCGGCGACGACCGGGGTGCCCCACACATCGTTCGACATGCGAAAACGCCACGGCCGCCAGGACGAGCCGGCGTCCGGTTCGGGAGCCGCCGTGGGCGCGGGTACGGCGGTGTCGGCGCCGTTGACGCCGGGGCGCGGCCGGGACCAGGTGGCGGCGAGTCCCGCCTCGGGAGGAGGTGCCTTCACGGCGGCGGCGCGGGCGTCGGCGACACGCGGGCCGGGCCCGATGGGCACCTGGGCGCCGGCCAGCCGTAC
>CAMLJW010000496.1 GCA_946480485.1 uncultured Streptomyces sp.
CCACGTCCTCCATCGGCGCGCCGTACCCCAGCTCGCCGAAGACCTCGCGCGCCGCGCGCAGTACATGCTCCAGATTGCGCTGTGCGTCCACGCGCAGCGGTGTCGTGCGCGATGTGTCCCCCGCGCCGCGTCCGTTCCCCACCGCCGCACCGACCGCGCCGCCCGAGGTGATGGCAGACGCGGACGAGCAATGAGTGTCCTGTATGTGCATAAGTGTTCCCCCGGTAACGTCTCCTCCCCCGGAGACTCTCCCCGCCATTGACAGCCGGAGCGAGCGGAACAGGCCGGGTCGGTCGTACAACCTGTCGTACGGACCCGCCGAGTGCTTCCCCCTGCGCCCCGGTGACACACGAACATAGTTGAGTGGGAGTCAATTCAGAAGGGGCAGCTTCCGCACGGTGCGCCCCCCGATCGGAGTACGGACCGGATACATCCCGATTGTGCCCCCTACCGTCATCTCGCTCACCCTCACTGACCTGCGTATATATGCCACAGTCCGGCAAATTGGCCAAGCCTGCGCGTCGTCGGCGCTCGGTCACACAAATTGCCGGGCCTGTGGACAAACGCAAGAGCTCGTTGCGTCATAGGTGGGTGAAGGAACCTGCGCGCATTCTCATCGTCGGCGGCGGCTACGTCGGGATGTACACCGCTCTCCGGCTCCAGCAGAAGCTGCAGCCGGAGCTCGGACGGGGCGACGTGGAAATCGTCGTGGTCTCGCCCGACCCGTACATGACCTATCAGCCTTTCCTTCCCGAAGCAGCCGCGGGGAACATCTCGCCACGCCATGTCGTCGTGCCGCTGCGGCGCGTCCTCGACCAGTGCAAGATCGTCATCGGCGAGGCACAGTCGATCGACCACGCCGAGCGCACCGCGACCCTCACCACGCTCGCCACCCAGGAAGAGGGCGCGGCCCCGCAGCAGATCGCCTACGACGAACTCGTCCTCGCGCCCGGCTCCGTCTCACGCGTCCTCCCGATCCCCGGCCTTGCCGACCACGGCATCGGCTTCAAGACCGTCGAAGAGGCCATCGGCCTGCGCAACCACGTCATCGAGCAGATGGACATCGCATCGTCCACCCGCGACCCCGCGATCCGTGACGCGGCCCTGACCTTCGTCTTCGTAGGAGGCGGCTACGCAGGCGTGGAGGCCCTCGGTGAACTCGAGGACATGGCCCGCTACACCGCGCGCTACTACCACAACGTCACGCCCGAGGACATGAAGTGGATCCTCGTCGAGGCCTCTGACCGCATCCTGCCCGAGGTCGGCGAGGAGATGGGCAAGTACACCATCACCGAGCTGCGCCGCCGCAACATCGACGTACGCCTGGAGACCCGCCTCGAGTCCTGCGCGGACCGGGTCGCGGTACTGAGCGACGGCGCGCGCTTCCCGACTCGTACGGTCGTCTGGACCGCGGGCGTGAAACCGCACCCCGTCCTGGCCGCCACCGACCTGCCGCTGAACGGACGCGGGCGCCTCAAGTGCACCGCCCAACTCACCGTCGACGGCGTCACGCACGCGTGGGCAGCGGGAGACGCCGCAGCCGTCCCCGACATCACGGCCGACGAGCCCGGCAAGGAGTGTGCGCCCAACGCCCAGCACGCGGTGCGCCAGGCCAAGACCCTCGGCGACAACGTCGTCGCCTCTCTGAG
The DNA here is from genome assembly GCA_946480485.1 of uncultured Streptomyces sp. The sequence goes on from CAMLJW010000496.1 coordinate 1,650, forward strand.
GGGAAAGCCTTTCAAGGAGTACGGCCACAAGTACGCTGGTTCGGTCGCGTCCCTGGGACTCCACAAAGGCGTCGCACACGTCTACGGGCGGAAGTTGAAGGGCTACCCTGCCTGGTTCATGCACCGCACGTATCACCTGAGCAGGGTTCCGACCTTCAACCGCAAAGCCCGTGTGATGGCCGAGTGGACACTCGCGGGGCTCTTCAAGAGGGAGATCGTCTCCCTCGGTTCACTCGAACATCCCCGTGCGGAGTTCGAACTCGCGGCCGGGGGAAAGCCTCCTCAGGACGCGAAGGAGTCGTCCTGACCGGATCCAGGAACTCCGCCGGCAGGGCTGACGTCTGAGGGTGTCGGTCCGGTCGGACACACTGGTCCACGACCATGGGCGGGCCGACCGCTCGCCCTTCAAAACCACGAGGCCTGTCCCACAGTGAACTTCACGCGCTGGAGCGCCCGGCTCCCCGGAACGCAGCGCCGCGCCGCAGCGCGGGCCGGCAGCTCCTCGGATGCGCTCCCTCAGGAGGGCTCCTTGCCCGCGGCCCGCGCCGAGCGGCGGAGAGCCGACTCCGCCGCCGACACTCCCGCCCCACCCGTCCCCGCCGTCGACGAACTGCCGGTCCGCGAGGTACTCGACCGCATCCCGGCCCTCGTCGCCCTTGTGCACGGCCCCGAGCACCGCCTCGCATACGTCAACGACGCGTATGTGGCGGCCTTCGGCGTCCGTCCGGTCGGCGAGCCCGCCTGTGAGGCGCTGCCCGAGCTGGACGAGGTCGGCCTGCTGCCGCTGCTCGACCAGGTCCTGCGCAGCTCCAAGCCGCGTACCGTCAAGTCCCGCAAGGCCCCCGGCGGCCGTTCGTACACGTTCACGTGCACGCCCGTCCCCGTCGATGTATCAGCCACCCCCGAAGGGGGTGGCGTACTGATCTTCGCTGCCGATGTCACCGACCACGCCGAAGCCGCCGGCCGCCTGCGCGCCAGCGAGCGCCGCCAGCGCGAGACCGCGGTCACCCTGCAGCGCTCCCTGCTGCCACAGGAGCTGGAGGAACCCGACGACCTGCGCATCGCCGCCGTCTACCACCCCGGCGGCACGGAGGCGGCCGTCGGCGGCGACTGGTACGACGTGATCACTCTCGGCGGCGGCCGCACCGCCCTGGTCATCGGCGACGTCATGGGCAGGGGCGTACGCGCCGCGGCGGTCATGGGCCAACTCCGCACCGCCGTCCGCGCGTACGCCCGCCTGGACCTCCCCCCGCACGAGGTCCTCCAACTCCTCGACGGCCTCGCCACGGAGATCGACGCCAACCAGATCGCCACCTGCGTGTATGCGATCCACGACCCCAACGAGGGCCGCCTTGTGTACGCTTCCGCCGGCCACCTCCCGATCCTCGTACGCGATGAGCACGGCACCGTCCTGCGCCCGGACGAGCCCACCGGCCCTCCGCTCGGCACGGGCGGCTGGATGCACTCCTCGGGTTCAATCCCGCTCGGCCCCGGCTCCATGGCCGTGCTCTACACGGACGGCCTCGTCGAGCGCCGCGACAAGGACCTCGACGAGGGCATCACGGCCCTGGAGCACGCCCTCGCGGGAGCCACGGGCACGCCCCAGGTGGTCTGCGACCGCCTGGTCCGCTCGGCGGGCGTGACGGCCGACCACGACGACGACGTGGCGCTCCTGGTCCTCCAGCACCCGGCGCGTACGGGCCCCGACAGCGAGCTCTTTCGGAACGCCGCCCTGGAGTTGCTGGGCGGCGTGGAGGCGGCCCCACGCGCGCGTGCGTTCGCCTCCGGCGTGCTGACGAGCTGGCGGTTCCCCTCGGACCTGCACGACCTGGGCGTACTGGCCGCCAGCGAGCTGGTCGCCAACTCCCTTCAGCACGGCACCCCGCCCATGCGTCTGCGTCTGCGCCGCACCGACCGCCGCCTGATCGTCGAAGTGACGGACGGCGACGACCACCTTCCGCGCCGCCGCCGCGCGGAACCGGCCGACGAGGCCGGCAGGGGCATCGCGATCGTCGCCACGATCGCCTCCCATTGGGGCTCCCGCCGCACACCGGGCGGCGGCAAGTCGGTGTGGTGTGAGTTCGCACTGCCGCGCGGGGCAAGCTGAAGGGTGGGACGAGCTGAAGGGTGGGGGCGGCGGGCCAATGACGCGGGCCCACCCCACGCCACCCCTCTTCTCCTCTTCTCCGCCCCGCGGAGCATGCCCAGCCTG
>CAMLJW010000497.1 GCA_946480485.1 uncultured Streptomyces sp.
CCATGCGGCTCCGCCGCTTGGGCGCGACCAGCCACAAACGACACCGCGGGTCCTACTGATTTTTTCGTAAGTTCGGTGGGTGTGGTGGGTGAGTGGGTGGGAGGCTGTCGGGGTGGCATATCAGCCTTCCCCTTCGGTTGCCGGTTCCTCCCTTCCTCCTTTGTCGCGGCCTCAGTTGGCGGAGGCGCGTCGTGTTCGGGCAGTCGAGTTGTTCGAGGGCGGCGTCTCGAATGCGGAGATCGCGAGGGCGGTGGGGGTGTGTGCCGAGAGTGTGCGGCGTTGGCGGCGGGTGTGGGAGCAAGACGGTGCCTCGGGCCTGCGGAGACGGGCAGCCACCGGACGCCCACCCAAGCTGGACGACACCCAGGTCGAGATGGTCCGGGCCGCGTTGGAGCAAGGTGCCCAGGCTCATGGTTTCGAGGCCGAGCTGTGGACCCTGGAACGAGTCGGCGCGGTCGTCACCCAGGCAACGGGGGTGGTGTTGTCGAGGGCGTCGGTGTGGCGGCTGCTGACCGGCCGGCTCGGATGGAGCCTGCAACGGCCCGAGCGGCGGGCGGTCGAGCGGGACGAGTCGGAGATCGCCCGCTGGATCGCGCACGAGTGGCCGCGCATCAAAAAGGGGCCGTGAACACACGTGCCTGGATCGTCTTCCTCGACGAATCAGGCGTCTCCCTGCTCCCTCAGATCCGCCGCACCTACTCGCCCCGGGGGCGGACTCCGCTCCTGCGGCACCGCCTGAACTGGAAGCGCGCGTCGATGGCCGGAGCTTTGGGCTACCACTCCACCGACCCCGATCGCGGGGCCCGCCTGTGCTTCCACCTCAAGCCCGGCAGCTACGACACCGCCGGGCTCATCGAGGTCCTGGAGCAGGTGAAGGTGTTCTACCGCGGCGAGCCAGTGGTCCTGGTCTGGGACGGCCTGTCCGCCCACTGGAGCCGGGCGATGCGGGCCTGGGTCGCCGAACAGGACTGGCTCACTCTGGAACGATTACCCGCCTACGCTCCCGAGCTGAACCCGGTGGAACTGCTGTGGTCCTCGCTCAAGAAGCGTGAACTCGCCAACCTCGCCGGCGACCACCTCGCCGATGTCGCCGACGCCACCGAGCAAGGCATCCACCGCATCAACGCCAACCCTCGACTGCCATGGTCATTCCTCGCACATACCGGCCTGACCATCCACCCACCACACCCACCGAACTTACGAAAAGATCAGTAGGGGGCGTGCCGCTTCCAGTTGCGAGGTCGGCGCTTACGGTTTCTCCACACCTTCCGACCTAAAGCGCTCTTGTTGCACAGAAGGGCACAGAGTCAGGATTCTTCTGTTCTGTACGTGACAGGGCAGGCTGTGTCCGAAGGCTGTGACGGGGGGTCTTGTGGCGCGAGGGGTATACCGCTGGTGCCTGTTAGAGGACCGTGTCCGCTGGGCGGGGACGGTGCCCGAGAAGCAGGAGAGGTATCAGGGGTGACGGATCACAAGAGACGGGCTTTGGTCACATTCGGAATGGCCGCGGCGATGGCAGCGTCTACGGCGCCGGCCCACGCACTGTCCGGAATCGGCGGCCTGGACGGGGAACTCGATCTCAGTCTCGGGCTGGGCGGAAAGTTCCTCGACATCACGGTGACGATCGGTCAGCGTAGGCGTCTGGTACTGAAGCTGGCGCAGGAGTATCTCGCCGCGCGGGACCAGGGCTGGAAGGACCCTCAGGGGCCGGGCGACGGGATGGCCGCCATCAGGAAGGAGGGGGCGAAGGTCGCCACTCAGCCGGTGGCTTTCGCTGCCGGCCCGTCCCTGTTCGCGGCCGAAGCGGCGGATGCACTGCACGCCACCGAGGTCGACACCGGCTTCGTCGACGACGCGAAGGTCGAGTTCGAGGGCAATACGGCGACCGTGACCATCACGTCCGGCACGTTCCTGACCTGGAATGACGCGACGCTCGGTGCTTCGAGTCTGAGTGACACCTACGTGGTGACCCTGGAGCGAGAGAACCGCACCTGGACCGTCACCAAGGCGGCTTACGTTCCGACTCCGAGTTCAGCGGCTCCCAAGGCGGGCGCGGCATCAACTGCGGCGCCGGAGGCCGCTGAGGGCGCGAGTGCGTTGGCGGCCCATTCCTACGACCGTGACGCGGCGGTTGCGTACGCGCTCCGGTGGTCGGAGGTGTACAAGAGCAGCAGGGGGAACCACCCCGTGTCTTACGCGCGGAACCCCGATTACGAAGACCTCGGCACCACGAACTGCACAAACTTCGTCTCCCAGGCCCTGCTCGCAGGCGGATGGCCCGAGCGCGGTACAGCGAACCCGGACAACCCAGACAACTGGCATCACGATCTTCCCGTTTGGGGGGTCGGGAACACCATGACCTGGATCAATGCGAACTGGCTCTTCGACTTCGCCGTCAAGTACCGGGGGTACGAACAGAACTTCTGGCCCCCGACGGATCCGACCGTGGGGCCGGGGGACCCTGACTTCGCCATCTGGGAGCTTCAGCCAGGTGACCTGATCTTCACGGACTGGGACACGAAGGTTCCTGACGGTGTGCAGGACCACGTCATGATTGTCACCGGGACGTACACCAGCCAGAGATTCACCGAGCCCACCTACTCGCAGAACTCCCCTAACCGACACAATCTTCCGCTCAGTGTCGGAATGAAGATGGCCTACTACAGGCGACCGAGCCTCAATGGCGATCCGAACTACAACGAGAACCAGCCCATCTTCGTCCCGGTCAAGCTCAAGGACTCCTTCGATGAGTGATCGACGCGGCGAGCTGGCCTGACGGTCAACGCACCCGCCGTACACGCCGGTTCAGCCAGAAGCGGCGTGTACGACGGGCGAGTTTGCGGGGGTCCATCTCGCCGTCGCTGTCGTCGGACGGGTCGAGGCCGCCGCCGAGGGCGGAAGGGGATGCCGGGGTGAGGAGGGCTTGGAGGGCCTTGGCGTCGGCCTCCAGTTCCCTAGGGCGTGTATCCTGGCAGGCTGCGTCGAGCTGGGCCAGGAGGGCGAGGGTCTGCCGTCCCATAGCCCGTTCGACCAGGGTGGGTTGGCGAAGCCGGCTCTGACGGAACACCTGAAGCAGCCGGTCCGTCTCGGCGTCGATGCGGCGTTGGCGTCCGGCTCTGGTGACGGCGGTTCTCAACCGTCCGCGGGTCAGTCGGGCGGCCTCAGACGGAGTGGGCGCGATCGCCAGGATCGTGCGGGCCTCCCGGGACAGCAGCCGCTCGCGCTTGGCTGCGAACGCCTCGATGATGGCGGGGTAGTACTCGCGCAGGTGGGATCGGAGCCGGTTGTGAGCGCGGGTGCGGTCCCAGACCGAATCCTGCTGAGCTCGCGCGAGGACGGCAATTGCCCTGACCAGGTCCGAGTCGGCCGGCAGCGGGCGATGGTACTCGGTGTCCGTGCGCAGGATGTTGGCCAGGACAACCGCGTCCTGGTGGTCGGACTTCTTCCGGGAGACGGCGTGCCGGTCGCGGTATCGGGCGACGGCCATCGGATTGATGGCAAAGACCCGGCGTCCGGAGGCCCGCAGGCAGGCGACGAGAAGCCCGCGGGAGGTCTCGATCGCCACCGGGACGGGATCGTCCGAGCTGTCACCGTGCTCGGCGAGCAGACGCAGCAGCTCCTGGAAGCCCGCCGCGTCATCGCTGATCCTGAGTTTGCCGAGCAGCCGGGCGTCCGAGTCGACCACCGCGACATCGTGGTGATCCTCGGCCCAGTCAATTCTGCAGGTTACGGGCACGACGCGCTCCTTTCAGGCTTCGCTGCCAGTCGGCGTCAAGCCGCGCCAAGGACCACCCGGCGACCTAGGTCCTGTCTGGAGTCCAGATCAAGAATTTGTAGATTGCCTGCGAGC
>CAMLJW010000498.1 GCA_946480485.1 uncultured Streptomyces sp.
GCTCGCCGCTCGCCGCTCGCCGCTCGCCGCTCGCCCGCAGGCCCGCTCGTCGCGGGGCTGAGCGGTCTGCGGCCCGCCACAGGCCCAATCGGCAGGAGCCGTCGGGCAGGAGCCGTCCGCCCCGGGCCTGCCGGCGCCGGCAGGCCCGCGTCAGGTCGTCCGGCAACCGCGGTCCCAGATGGGCATGTCTCCGGCAGGGGCTGCCCAGGGCCATCGGCATGGCCCGTCAGGTGCAGTTCCGCCTGCACCGGCCTGTCCGGTGTGGGCCGTCACACCGGCCTGTCCGGTGTGGACCGTCGCGACACGGTCCCCTGGTGACGGCCGTGCGCTCCGGGCGCCCGCATGGGCAAGACGCTGCGCGTCGGTCCGCCCTGTCAGGGCCCCGGCCGCCCCCGCCGGCCGAGGCTCCGCGCAGTGGATCGAGACAGCCCCGCAACCCCGAAGGTGACCCCATGCCTGCCGCCCCCGAGTTGATCTCCCCCCGTTCGCCGCGCGTGAGTGCCGCGCGGCGGCTGGCCAAGCGGAACTTCCGGGGGAAGGAGCGGCTGTTCCTGGCCGAGGGGCCGCAGGCCGTACGGGAGGCTGCCGCGCACCGGGGCGGCGGGGGCACGGCCACGCTCGTCGAATTGTTCACGACGCTCGACGCCGCGGAGCGGTACGCGGACATCGTGGCCGAGGCGCGGGCCGCCGGTGCCCGCGTCCACCTCGCCGCCGACGAGGTGATCGCCGACATCTCCACCACCGTCACCCCGCAGGGCCTCGTCGGGATCTGCCGGTTCCTCGACACGTCGTTCGAGGACATCCTCACGGCAGGGCCCAGGCTGATCGCCGTACTCGCGCACGTGCGGGACCCCGGAAACGCAGGCACCGTGCTGCGGTGCGCGGACGCCGCCGGAGCCGACGCGGTCGTCCTCACCGACGCGTCCGTGGACCTCTACAACCCCAAGGCGGTACGGGCGTCGGTCGGTTCGCTGTTCCACCTTCCCGTCGCCGTCGAAGTCCCCGTGGAGCGCGCGGTCCAGGGGCTCAGGGGCGCGGGCGTACGGATTCTCGCCGCCGACGGCGCGGGGGAGGACGACCTCGACGACGAGCTGGACAAGGGCACCATGAGCGGGCCGACGGCCTGGGTGTTCGGGAACGAGGCGTGGGGGCTCCCTCGGGAGACGTGCGCGCTGGCGGACGCCGTCGTACGCGTACCCATCCACGGAAATGCCGAGAGTCTGAACCTGGCGACTGCGGCCGCCGTATGTCTCTACGCGTCCGCCCGTGCGCAGCGAGCACGCGGCGCACGTCCCTGAGGGGGGGCCGTACGGTCACTCCCAGCTAGTAATGTGACGGGCTCGGGGGCCTCCCCCAAGCTTCTCGGCTTCGCTCGAGCAGGGGGTGCCCCCGTCGCCGGTCTGAGAGGTGGGGTACGGGGATGGGTGTCGGAACGAGCGGCGCGAAGAGGGCAGCGCGGGCGCGGGACATGCCGAGCGCACCCGCGTTTCGGCGCGTTGATCTCGCCGAGTCCGGTCTCGACCCCGACGAACTGCCCGACGGCCTCGTGATCGCCGACGAGCGCGGCCGCGTGATCTGCTTCAACGCCGCCGCCGCCCGGATCACCGCCGTGCCCGCCACCGAGGCGCTCGGCCGGCACCTGGACCGGGCTCTCCCTTTAGAGGACCTGGAAGGCCGCCGCTGGTGGCAGCTGACCGACCCGTACGGAGGCCTGGCGATCCGCGTCGGGCAGCCCGAACGCAATCTGCTGCTCCCGGGCGGGCGTGAAGTGCTGGTGTCCGCGCGCTACGTACGCGCCGCGCCCACCGGACCCGTCCACCGCGTCGTCGTCTCGCTGCGCGACACCGAGGCCCGCCGCCGCACCGAGCGCAGCCACGCCGAGCTGATCGCCACGGTCGCCCACGAACTGCGGTCGCCGCTCACCTCCGTGAAGGGCTTCACGGCGACGCTGCTCGCCAAGTGGGAACGGTTCACCGACGACCAGAAGAAGCTGATGCTGGAGACCGTCGACGCCGACGCGAACCGTGTCACGCGGCTCATCGCCGAGCTCCTCGACATCTCCCGCATCGACTCCGGGCGCCTGGAACTGCGCCGCCAGCCCGTCGACGTAGGCGCCGCCGTCGGCCGCCACATCCAGGCGTACGTCGCCTCCGGACAGTTGGCCGACCGCTTCCTGCTGCGCATCGGCCAGCCGCTGCCCGACCTGTGGGCCGACCCCGACAAGGTCGACCAGGTACTCGGCAACCTGCTCGAAAACGCGGTGCGGCACGGTGAGGGAACCGTCACCATCGACGTAGAGCCCGCGCCGTCGCCCCGCGAACGGGAATGCGCCGGTACGTCGGTCACGGTGAGCGACGAGGGCCCCGGCATCCCGGAGGAGTCCATGAACCGCGTCTTCACCCGCTTCTGGCGGGGCAGCAAGCGTGGTGGCACCGGCCTCGGGCTGTACATCGTCAAGGGCATCGTCGAAGCCCACGGCGGCACCATCACGGTCGGCCGCGCCCCCGGCGGCGGGGCCCAGTTCCGATTTACGTTGCCCCTGGGCACCCCGGCGTATCTGCAGTAACGCCGACCGGGCCCCACGGGCGCGTTCGCGCACCCCTGCGGGCCCCTCTTGGACTGCGCGTCCGGGACAGGCCCGCACCCCCGTTAGACTCGGCCTTTGGCACCTTGCGTCCCCGTTTCGTTTCAGGGACGACGCGTCCCTGCGAGTCGTGACGGGACCTTCAGCAAGCCAACCGGAAGCACGGGAAGAGATGTCGGCACCGAACAAGTCGTACGACCCTGTTGAGGTCGAGGCACTGAAACCGGAAGAGATCGAGCGCATGCGGGACGAGGCGCTCGCCGCCTTCGCGGCCGCGGACTCCCTCGACGCGCTCCAGGAGGCCAAGGTCGTCCACACCGGCGGCACCTCGCCGCTGGCCCTCGCCAACCGCGAGATCGGCGCCCTGCCCCCGCACGCCAAGGCCGATGCCGGCAAGCGCGTGGGCCAGGCCCGCGGCGCCGTGAACAAGGCCTTCGCCACCCGCCAGGCCGAGCTGGAGGCCGAGCGCGACGCCCGCGTGCTGGTCGAGGAGGCCGTGGACGTCACGCTGCCCTACGACCGCGTTCCGGCCGGAGCCCGGCACCCGCTGACGACCATGATGGAGCGGGTCGCGGACGTCTTCGTGTCCATGGGGTACGAGATCGCCGAGGGCCCCGAGGTGGAGGCGGAGTGGTTCAACTTCGACGCCCTGAACTTCGGCCCGGACCACCCGGCCCGGCAGATGCAGGACACGTTCTTCGTGCAGCGCCCGAAGGGCGCTGACAGCGACGGCGAGTCCGGTGTGGTGCTGCGCACGCACACCTCGCCCGTGCAGGCCCGCGCCATGCTCGACCGTGAGCCGCCCGTCTACGTCGTCTGTCCCGGCCGTGTGTTCCGCACGGACGAGCTGGACGCCACGCACACCCCGGTCTTCCACCAGATCGAGCTGCTCGCCGTCGACGAGGGCCTGACCATGGCCGACCTCAAGGGCACCCTGGACCACATGGTCCAGGCGCTCTTCGGCGCGGACATGAAGACGCGGCTGCGCCCGAACTACTTCCCGTTCACCGAGCCGTCCGCCGAGATGGACATGCTCTGCTACGTCTGCAAGGGCGAGTCCGTCGGCAACCCCGACCGTTCCTGCCGCACCTGTTCCTCCGAGGGCTGGATCGAGCTCGGCGGCTGCGGCATGGTCAACCCCCGGGTGCTGACCGCCTGCGGCGTCGACTCCGAGAGGTACAGCGGATTCGCCTTCGGGTTCGGGATCGAGCGGATGCTGATGTTCCGCCACAACGTCGAAGACATGCGAGACATGGTCG
>CAMLJW010000499.1 GCA_946480485.1 uncultured Streptomyces sp.
CCAGGGCGTGCCGGACCCTGGTACGCGCCGGAAGGGCGGCGCCGTGGGAGCGGTAGCGACGGTGGTGGGTGCGGGCCCGGCGCAGGAACTCGGCGCGGGTGTCGTGAGGCAGCCTCCGGCGGGCCAGGAACACGGCGCTGAAGTGGTCGATCATGCGCCGGAACAGCACTGGACGCCACAGCGCGAGCTCGGGCCGGGAGTCGAGGAAGGCGAAGACCCGCGCGTACTGTTCGAAGATGTCGAAGTGCTTGCTGGACGTGGTGCCGAGGATGTTGCCCTGGCGGCGCTGGCGGTAGTGGAGGCAGACGCGGTCGAGGGTGGCGATCGTCTGCGCGACCATCAGGACGGGAAAAGTCCATGGGGTGTCCTCGTAGTAACCCGGCGGGAAGGTGAAACCCTCGCGCTCGAGGAACGCGCGCCGGTACGCCTTGTTACAGGCCACCATCAGGACCTTCAACAGGCCTGGGCGGTCCACCAGTCGGAAGGGAGCTGGGCCTTCCTCGGTGAGCTGGCCTGCCACCTGGTTGCGCACAGCCTCTGCGGACCAGTACGTCCGGGCGTAGTCGTAGACGAGGACGTCGGGTCCGGAGGTCTCCTTGAGGCGATCGGCGATCGCGAGCAGCGCGCCCGGGGTGAGCGAGTCGTCGCCGTCCAGGAAGATCACGTACTCGCCGGTGGCGCGCTCGAGGCCCGCGTTGCGGGCTGGGCCGAGCCCGACGTTCTCCGGCAGTCGGACGGCGCGCACACGCGGATCGCGGGCCGCGAACTCGTCGATGATCCTTCCGCTGCCGTCCGGTGAGCAGTCGTCGATCGCGATCAGTTCGAGATCCGTGAAGGACTGCTTCAGTACGGATTCAAGGCATTCATGCAGATATGCCTGCACCTTGTACGCGGGGACAATCACACTGAACCGTGGCAATGCGCATCCATGAGGTCGTCAACGGCATTTTGCCCGGAAACGATCGATGGACTCAGGAGGTTACGCCGGATGTGGCATGTGGGGGACGGGAATGAACGAGGGGGCGGGACACCGGAGTCACCGACCGGCGGCGGTGCAGCGGAGGTACGACGGCCGCCCCGGACGTGGCTCCCGGTCGGTCACGACTAGAACGTGTTTCGAAAGTCCCGCCTGCCCGGCGGCGTCTGGCACGCACGTTAGCAGCGTTGTCGGGCACGCCCCGATACGCCCAGTATCGGGGTGAGAATCGTTTCTGGCGAAGGCCCCCAAAGGAGATCGATCATGGCCATGGCCGACTGGCTCACCGTTTTGACCACGACCGACGCCCCGGAGAAGGCAGCGGCGCTCGCGAGGGGCGCGGTCGCGGCGCGCGTCGCCGCCTGTGCGCAGATCTCCGGGCCGGTCACGTCCGTCTACCGCTGGAAGGGTGAGATCGAGACCGCGTCCGAATGGCAGGTGGCGTTCAAGACGACGGGGACGCGGTACGCGGAGCTGGAAACGTATCTGCGCGAGGCACACGACTACGAGACGCCGGAGATCATCGCCACCCCGGTGGAGCGGGGGAGCGCGGCGTACCTGGAATGGCTGGAGCGGGAGACGGCGGGGTGAGGCCGCTGCCCTTCTTCGTCGGGCTGGTCGCGTCCACGCGGCAAAGCCGCACATGGCGCAGCGCCGCGCCCTTTCGGGGCGCGCCGCCCACCCAGCCGCAGCCGCGCACGCAGTGACCTCGCGGGCCGCCGCGGCCGTGAGGCCGTCCCTGCGCGGGCAGTCGGTGACGGCCCGCCCGGCAGGTCGCACCGGCCGTACCTCGTGGCGGGCAACGACCTGGTGCCGGCGGCCGGTGCAACCGGCGCCTGTGCCGGGCCAGTGGGTCGGGTCGGCTGGTTGTCTGCCGGGGCACTACCCGGGCCGGTCGGCGTGCTCCACGCGTACCGCGCACGCCTTGAACTCCGGCATGCGGGAGATCGGGTCGAGGGCCGGGTTGGTCAAGGTGTTGGCCCGGCCCTCGCCCGGCCAGTGGAACGGCATGAACACGGTGTCGGGCCGGATGGACGTGGTGATCCTCGCGGGCGCGACCGCCCGGCCGCGCCGGGACACGACGGCGACGGAGTCGCCTTCCTGGGCACCGAGCCGCTCGGCCAGCCGTGGATGCAGCTCGACGAAGGGCCCGGGCGCGGCGGCGTTCAGCTCGTCGACCCGCCGGGTCTGCGCCCCCGACTGGTACTGAGCGACGACCCGCCCGGTGGTCAGCAGTACCGGGTACTCCTCATCGGGCTCCTCGGCGAGCGGCCGGTGCACCACGGCGACGAACCGCGCGCGGCCGTCCGGGGTGGCGAAACGGTCGAGGAAGAGGCGGGGCGTGCCGGGGTGCGGCTGCCCGGTGGACTCGCGTGCCGGGTCGTCCGACAGCACGTCGAGCGAGGAGTCCTCGCGGTCCTCCGAGCCCTCGGCGTCCTCCCGGGAGTCCTGTGCGGGGCACGGCCAGAACACCCCGTTCCCGTCCGCCAGGCGGCGGTACGTGATGCCCGAGTAATCGGCGAAGCCGCCCGCGCTGGCCCGGCGCAACTCCTCGAAGACCTCCTCCGGGTCCGTCGGGAAGCCCTTCTCCACGCCCAGGCGGGCGGCCAGTCCGTTAAGGACGTCGAGGTCGCTGCGCACGCCCTTTGGTGGGGTGACCGCCCGGCGACGGAGGAGGACCCGGCCCTCCAGGTTCGTCGTCGTTCCCGTCTCCTCCGCCCACTGCGTGACCGGGAGGACCACGTCCGCGAGGGCCGCCGTCTCGGACAGGGCCACGTCCGCCACCGCCAAAAAGTCCAGCGACTTCAGCCGCTCCTCGATGTGGGCCGCACGCGGGGCCGAGACCACCGGATTCGAGCCCATCAGCAGCAGCGCGCGGATGTCCGTGCCCAGGGCGTCCAGCAGCTCGTACGCACTGCGGCCCGGACCGGGCAGCGAGCCCGGGTCGACGCCCCACACCTCGGCCACGTGGCGGCGGGCCGCGGGGTCGTCGAGCTTGCGGTAGCCGGGCAGCTGGTCGGCCTTCTGACCGTGTTCGCGGCCGCCCTGTCCGTTGCCCTGGCCGGTCAGGCAGCCGTAGCCGGACAGCGGGCGCCCGGCGCGGCCCGTCGCCAGGCACAGGTTGATCCACGCGCCCACCGTGTCCGTACCCTTGGACTGCTGCTCGGGTCCGCGCGCGGTGAGCACCATCGCGGACTTTGGCTCGCAGAACAGCCGTACGGTCTCCCGGAGTTGGGGCACGGACACGCCGGTGATCCGCTCCACGTACTCCGGCCAGTGGGCCATGGCCGCCGACCGCGCCTCCTCCCAGCCGCTCGTACGCTCCTGGATGTACGCCTCGTCCGTACGCCCCTCAGCCACCACCAGGTGCAACAGCCCGAGGGCCAGGGCGAGATCCGTCCCGGGGCGGGGCGCCAGGTGCAGGTCCGCCTGCTCGGCGGTCCGCGTCCGGCGTGGGTCGACGACGACCAGCTTGCCGCCGTTCTCCTTGAGCTCGGTGAGATAGCGGAGCGCGGGCGGCATCGTCTCGGCGAGGTTCGAGCCGACGAGGATGACGCACCCGGTCTTCGGGATGTCCTCCAGCGGGAAGGGCAGCCCCCGGTCCAGACCGAAGGCCTTTATGCCGCCGGCCGCCGCGGACGACATGCAGAAGCGTCCGTTGTAGTCGATCTGCGAGGTGCCGAGCGCGACCCGGGCGAACTTCCCCAGTGTGTACGCCTTCTCGTTGGTGAGCCCGCCGCCGCCGAACACCCCGCACGCGTCCGGGCCATGCTCCGTACGCGTACGGGACAGCCCGTCGGCGATCCGGCCGAGGGCCTCGTCCCAGGTGGCGGGCTCCAGGACACCCGCGTTCCGG
>CAMLJW010000500.1 GCA_946480485.1 uncultured Streptomyces sp.
CGAGGCAGGACCGCCTCGACCCTTCCCTGTTCGATGCGAACGCGCTCGAAGCCCGAGAGGTTGTGCCGGGCGTCCACGACCGCGCGCTTGCCGGACTCGATGCCGAGCACCGCGCCCTGGTCGCCCAGCCGGTCGGCGAGGGCTCCCGCGAAGAGGCCGACGCCGCAGTACAGGTCGAGGGCCGTCTCGCCCTTACGCGGCAGCAGGCCCTGCATCACCGCCTTGACCAGCGTGTCCGCGGCCTTCGGATGGACCTGCCAGAAGCCGCCGCTGCCGACCCGGTACGTACGGTCGTCGGCGCGTTCTCGTACGAAGGGACGGCCGTGGACGCGGTGGACCCCGCCGTCCTTCTCCCCCACCCGCATGACGGAGACCGGCTTGTCCAGCGCCACGATCGGCAGGCGGGCGCCGGCACGAGGCGTAAGGATCACCTGGCGGTCCTGGGATCCCGTCGCCGCGATCGCCTCGATCGACTCCATCCCGGACCAGTCACGCCGCTCGATGCCCAGCTCGGTCACCCCGGGAGCGGCGATCATGCAGTGCTCGACGGGCTCGACCTCGTGCGACCGGTGGCGCCGCAGACCGGCCCGGCCGGAGTCGTCCACCGCGTACTGCACGCGCGTACGCCACGCGGGCACCTCACCGGCGGGAAGCTTGTCGCCCTCGGCGGGCATCACCGTGCCGTCCCACCCGGCCTCCTCGGGCGTCAGGCCCGCGAGCCGCTTCAGCTGCTCGGCGATCACCTCACCCTTGAGACGGCGCTGGGCGCCCGGTTTGGCGTGCTGCCAGTCACAGCCGCCGCAGCGACCGGGGCCCGCGTACGGGCAGGGCGCCTCGACGCGGTCCTTGCACGCCTCCAGGACGGTCACCGCATCCGCGCGCAGGAACCGCGAGTCCTCCTCGCCCTCGGTGACGCGCGCGACGACCCGCTCGCCGGGCAGCGCGTGCCGGACGAAGAGGACCTGGCCGCTGTCCGTACGGGCGATGCAGTGCCCGCCGTGGGCGACGGGGCCGATCTCGACCTCGTACTCCTCCCCGACCAGCGACTTCTTCGGTTCTGCCTGCATGGCGGGGACTCCATATGCGAAAAGGGGGAACGGCCGGACAACAGCCCACCAGTCTACGTGGACGCCGCCCGGCCGTTCGACACAAGTCCGTCGGCCCTAGGCCTTGATCGGTCCATACGACTCCGTCGGGCCCGGCCCGCCAGGCCCATGTTCCGTCAGCCCTTGGGCCCGCTCGGCTCCTTGCGCCGCTCCTCCGCCGGCCCACGTCGCACCGCCCCCGGAGCGTTCCACTCCTGCCGCTTCCGGGCCCGCCTCTTGGCCACCTCTGAGGACTCCAGCTGATACGGCACGGATGTCACCATCACACCCGGCGTGAACAGCAGGCGCCCCTTGAGCCGCAGCGCTCTCTGGTTGTTCAGCAGTTGCTCGTACCAGTGCCCCACGACGTACTCGGGAATGATCACGGAGACCGCGTCGCGCGGCGAGTCCCGGCGCAGCCCCTTCACGTACTCGATGATCGGCCGCGTGATCTCGCGGTACGGCGAGTCGAGAACCTTCAGCGGTACGTCGATGCCGCGCCGCTGCCACTCCTCCTGGAGCGCCTTGGTCTCGGCCGGGTCGACGTTGACGATGAGCGCTTCCAGGGTGTGCGAGCGCATCAGCTTGGCGTACGCCAGTGCGCGCAACGTCGGCCGGTGGAGCTTCGAGATCAGGACGACGGAGTGCACGCGCGAGGGGCGTACGACGTCGTCGCTCGGCCCCTCGGGGGCGGCGATCTCCTCGGCGACCCGGTCGTAGTGCCTACGGATCGCGGACATCGTCGCGTAGAAGATCACCATACCGAGCAGCGCGACCCAGGCGCCGTGCGTGAACTTGGTGAGGAGAACGACGACCAGCACGAGCCCCGTGAAGAAGGCACCGAAGGTGTTGATCGCCCGGGAGCGGTACATGTGGCGGCGCTTGGCCCCGTCCCGCTCGGTGGCCAGGTGGCGGTTCCAGTGCCGGACCATGCCGGTCTGGCTGAGCGTGAAGGAGACGAAGACACCGACGATGTAGAGCTGGATCAGGCGAGTGGAGTTCGCTCCGTAGATCCAGACCAGTAGGGCGGCCGCACCGGCGAGCAGCACGATGCCGTTCGAGAAGGCGAGCCGGTCGCCGCGGGTGTGGAGCTGGCGCGGCAGATAGCGGTCCACCGCGAGGATCGAGCCGAGCAGCGGGAAGCCGTTGTACGCCGTGTTGGCCGCGAGGAAGAGCACCAGCGCGGTGGCCGCGGCGAGCAGGACGAACATGAAGCTGCCTTCGCCGAACACGGCCTCGGCGACCTGTGAGATCACCGGGTTCTGGACGTAGTCGGCGCCGACCGCGACACCGTCCTTCACAAGGTCGGTCGCCGGGTGCTCGGCCATGCGGACGTGCGTCGCCATGGCCAGGCCGATGATGCCGCAGAACATGGTGACGGCGAGCAGGCCCATCATCGCGAGCGTGGTCGCGGCGTTCTTGGACTTGGGCGTGCGGAAGGCCGGGACGCCGTTACTGATCGCTTCGACGCCGGTGAGCGCGGCACAGCCGGAGGAGAAGGAGCGCAGCAGCAGGAAGACGAGTGCGAAGCCCGCGATACCCTGGTGCTCGGCCTTGATGCCGAAGTCGGCGGTCGGCGCCCGCATGGTGTCCCCGAGGACCAGGCCACGGAACGCGCCCCAGACGATCAGGGCGAAGACGCCGGTCACGAAGACGTACGTCGGAATCGCGAAGAGCTTCCCGGACTCCCTGACCCCGCGCAGGTTCATCAGCGTGAGCAGCACGATGACGGCGATCGCGCAGAACACCTTGTGCTCGACCACGAAGGGGATCGCGGAGCCGAGGTTCTCGATGCCGGAGGAGATGGACACGGCGACGGTGAGCACGTAGTCGACGAGCAGCGCGCTCGCGACGGTGAGGCCGGCCTTGTTGCCGAGGTTGGTGTTGGCCACCTCGTAGTCGCCGCCGCCGCTCGGGTACGCGCGCACGTTCTGCCGGTACGAGGCCACCACTGTGAACATCAGCACGACGACCGCGACCGCGATCCAGGGGCTGAAGTGGTACGCCGACACGCCCGCGATGGAGAGAACGAGGAGCACTTCTCCAGGCGCGTACGCCACGGAGGAGAGTGGGTCGGAGGCGAAGACAGGGAGTGCGATGCGCTTCGGCAGGAGCGTTTCTCCGAGCCGGTCGCTGCGCAGGGCGCGCCCGATGAGGATTCGTTTGGGCACGTCTTTCAGTTTGGACACGCAGAGGATCGTAAGCGCTCGCGCGGGGAGTCGCCCACCCTCCCCTGTCGGCTCCGCCCGAGCCGACGGCACCCTCGGCCGGGATCTACTCTCCGAGTGCACTGCGGCGCGGGCGGCGCCACGGATTTCGAGGCCGACAAGATCCACGTGTCTCTATGACAAAACCCTGGATTTTTACCCTCTTTACCCTTTTTATGGTGGTTGTATGAATGCCACCGCGGAGCACATCGGCGCCGCAGCCGGACTCGTCGGCCTCGGAATCCTGACGCTGCTCAGCGTCCGCGGTATCGGCGCCGCTGATCACCGAAAGACCGTGAGCCCGGGGGTGCCCGAGGGCACCCGTGCACGGGGGTGCCCTCCGCGGGCCGCGCGTGTGTAGCTTGGGCGTCGGTCTGAGACCCTGATTAGCCTGAGCTGCAACCATTCACACTGGAAGGACGGTCGTGCACATCGTCATCATGGGCTGCGGAAGAGTGGGGTCCGCTCTCGCCCAGACCCTGGAGCAACAGGGGCACACGGTCGCCGTGGTCGACCAGGACCCCA
>CAMLJW010000501.1 GCA_946480485.1 uncultured Streptomyces sp.
GTGATGCAGTACGGGCGAAACCTGCGCGCCGGGGAACTGCCGACCGAGGGACTGGACGCGGCGCCGGGTGCGCAGCGCGACCTTGGCGAATCCGGCGGCCCGTGGCAGGGCCCGGTCACGGGTTGTGCCCGAGAGCGCGAGGCGCAGGGCCGCAGGGGCCTCGGCGAGGTAGCGGACGGGCTGGAAGTTGTACGCGACGGCGTCGACGTCGCCGTGCGTAAGGCCGGCCTCGCCCAGCAGCCACTCGACGGCGTGGCGGGGGTACTCATGGGTGTGCTTCGCCTGGGAGAGGCGTTCCTCCTCGACGAAGCCGACCAGTTCACCGTCCACCAGGAGCGCGGCGGCGGAGTCGTGCGTGTAGGAGCAGAGTCCGAGAACGACGGCGGGCACGTGGTCCATCGCGGTCGTCACCTCGTTCCCGCGGCAGCCTGTGCGGCCGAGGTTCCGGTGCGGCAGGTCAGTTCGCCGTACCAGGCGGTCAGGGCATCGCCGAGCGGTCCGTCGACGGCGTCGGCGACGCGCCACGCCTCTTCGCGCATCCCGTCCTTCCACAGCCGGTAGCTGCACATCGTCTCGGCCATGGAGTCCCAGCCCGGATGCCCGGTCTCGTCACGTTCCTCGACTCGGCCGAGGAGTTCGTCGAAGCCCTCCCACGGCGTGGTGAGTTCGGGCATGAACGGGCTCGCGGCGACGTCGGTCAGTCCGTCGGCCCTGTCGAGGTCGCGCTCGTAGATGTGCAGCGAGCTGACGTGGTGGTGGTACTCGCCCAGCTCCGCGTCGAGCCAGCCGGCGACCAGCTCGTGCAGCGTGGTGAAGAAGAACAGGTCGTACGGCAGGCCGATCCACACGTCCTGGCCACGCATCGTGGTGGACATGTGCAGGCGGCCCGCGCGCAGGTGGAAGCGGAAGCCGAGCGTGCAGGGGACGTCCTTGTGCCCGGCGGTGTCGCGGGCCGGGTCGTACAGCTGGATCAGCGCGCGGCGGGAGTCGGGGTCGTCCTTGAGGATCTCGACCACGCGGTGGAGCTGGTCCACCTTCCCGGCCCAGTTCCGCATCCGCGGCCCGTAGGCACCCTGGAGGATCCCGTCGTCGGCGTACTGCCGCAGCCGCTCGTTGTATCCGTAGATCCACGGGGCGTCGGTCCCGGAGAGATGCCAGACGGTCTCGGCCACCGCGAAGGCGGGATTGAGGATTCGGACGGGCGGCGCGTACAACAGACGGGCCCTCGGCTGGGTCAGCGTCATGTTGACGTCGAAGACCTCGCGGGTGGCCATTCCGCGCGGGCTGACCTTGTCCCCGCTCTTGGCCAACATCACCGCGCCGATGAAGAGTTCGGCGACGCTGTCGCCGGTGAACGTGTTTGTCATCGCCTGTCGGTCCCTTGCGCTGAGTGGTGGGGAGTTGTGCTGCCGGACAGCGCCTGGGTGACGATGTCCGCGACGGCGTCGGCGCTGCGGCCGTCCCAGTGGCAGATCGACTCCCTGGCCGCCGTCGGTACGCGTACGGTCTGCGGAGACTCGTCGATACGCGTCAGGAACCTGGCGATATCCCGGCTGGACTCGCAACGCCAAGCGGCCCCGTGGTCGGCGAGTCCCAACGTGCGCGTGGCAGGAAGCGCCAGTTCCAGTACGGGCACTTCGAGGAGCAGAGCCTCAATCCCGCACGTCGATGAAACGCTGATCAGGGCATCCCCGCCGGCCAGGCATCCGCGGGCTCCGACCTCCGAGCCGATCAAGGCGACCGGGACACCGTTCAGCACGTCGAGCAGAGGCGACAGCGTCTCGGCGTCCTGGGCGGGGTGTGGCGCCACCACAAGGCCCCAGCCGCCATTCGCGTTACGTAGCCCCTCAACCAGAACCTCCGTCTGGCCAAGAAGCCGCTGCTCGTTGAACGGCTGGCACGCCCACACGACGATCCTGGTCGGCGCTGAACCCGTCTGCTCCTTCAACATCCTCTGCAGGTAGGACCGCTGGCCGAGGCGGTCAACCTGGGTGAGCCCGTCGAACCGCGGCTGGCCGACGACGTACGTACGAGCGTCAGCGCGCCGAGTCCGCGCCTGGGCCGCGCGCACATCACGCGCCCCCATGACCGCGACATGGCGGCAGCGCTGGGCGTGCGAGGAGGTCTGCCCCTCGATCCACGCGCCGTGCTGGACGTAGACGGTGTCCGCGGCAGCACGTTCGGCGGCGCGAACGGCGAGTACGCCGAGCGGGCTGGAGTCGTTGCTGCACAACAGGACCCGACTGTGGGATTCGAAGAGAACGGCGTCGAGCCACTGCTCGACGTACAGCGTTGCCGACCAAGACGGTTGGGTGCAGCCGGCGCTGCGCACAAGCACTTGGGCGGCGAGCCACGCCAGTCGGCCGATGCCGATCTCGTGCTGTCCCGCTCGTACCGTGCGCTCGTTTTCGGGCCAGAAAGCGCTCTGGGCAGGTACGTCGCTGTGTCGGCCAAGGGCTTCTTCTGGCAGGCGGAGCACGGTGATTCCCGGTTCCGACGTATCCGCGAAACGTTGATCCACTTCGGAGGCCATGTCCACGACGGTGCTCCTCACCCCTTGGCAGGCGAGGTCGGAGAGAACCGGAAGCAAAGTCTCCGCATGGCGGGATGACCAGGAGACGGCGCACACGGGTGCGGTGGTGACCTTCAAGCGAGGCTGGACCGGCACCGCGAGCTCGCCACCGTCCGGGGTGAGTTGGCCGGGCTCGCCGTGCCCGAGGAGAAAGGAAAGACCTGCCTCGGACACTTCGTACGCGACGTAGCCGAGGGACGTACTGCCGCCGGCCACCACCAGATCCTCGGCTGCGCCGAACACCGTGGTGGTCGGCACTTCGTCCAGTTCCAGGAGCCGCCTCACCAGGCGGGTGACCAGGCGGCGAATCGGTACGTGGTGGACCGACAGCCAGCTCACGCCGCCGGCCGTCACGAGCGCATCGCCGTACTCGGCTTCCAGCACGGCCATCAGCGCCTCGACAACTTGGCGAGGGTGGGTCACAGCAGGCTCCCCTCGATGAGGGGCGCGCTCTTCTCGCTCACGTTGAGCAGTCGAAGGAGGTCCACCGGCGACTGCGCGATCCGGGGCTCCGGCGAGCCGGGGGCGCCGTAGCCCCAGGCAGCGTGCACGTAGGAGACACCGGCTCGGCGAGCGGCCTCACCGTCAACTTCCATGTCGCCCACGTAGGTTGCGGACGCCGGATCGGCCGCGAGGTCAACGAGGGCGAGCAACAGCGGGTCCGGGGCCGGCTTGCCTCTCCCCGGACCGCCGGGTGCGCGGACCGTGGCGAAGGGACAGCCGAGTTGGGCGAGGAGTGGAGCGGCTCTGTCCAAGGGCTTGGACGTCACGACGCCGAGGCGCCAGTCGGCGGCGGCGAAGGCGTGGAGCACCTCTTCCACGCCTTCGAACGGTCGGGCCAGAGGGGAGGCGGCCTTCGAAGCCTCCACGTACGTCTGGTGGATCCGATCGGCGCCGGCCAGCTCGAGCCGCTCCATGATGTCGTTGAATGGACGGCCCAGGTGCTGCTCGTACATCTCGAACGGCAGGTCGATGCCGTGACTCTGCTGGACCGCACGCCACGCCTCCTGCATGACGGGGCGCGTATCGACCAGGACACCGTCCAGGTCGAGGAGCAGCACGTGCTGCGTCACTACGTCTTCCATCTTCTTCCTCGGGGATAAGGGCGCGGCGACGGGCGCGTGTTGAGCGGGCATGGCGAACGCCTCCATGGCGAGCGAGTGGGGCTGAAAGGTGTGTGCGGTGGGGGTCAGGTCGCCGGGTGCGGGCTCTCGGCGTTTCACGACCGCGAGAACCCG
>CAMLJW010000502.1 GCA_946480485.1 uncultured Streptomyces sp.
CCACAAGTTCGACACGCGACTCCCGCTTCGTTGGCCTCGCACGCCGGGCATCCGAGGTGGGCCACGCGCTTCGGGCGATCAGCGAAGTACAGCGTCGCAACCAACGTTCTAGTTGGACGGCACCATTCCGACGGAAATCGAATTCCGCGCGCTGACCTCGGGCAGGTCAAGAGTCCTCGATCAGCTCACAACAGCCTCGCCGGGCATCGCCTCGGCCGGTGGTGCCGCCTGCGCACCTGCGGCTGCGTGACGGGCGATCAGCTTGCCGAGCTCCCACAGGATGAACAGCACCAGGGCGGGAAGGGCGCCGCCGATCAGCCATTGCCGGCCGGTGAGAGCCTGGGTACTCAGCAGCGACGTCAGCAAGCCGCCTCGGGCTATCAAGATCGCAAGGACGACCTCGATTAGGATGGTGACGTTCACGACGTTGTTGTCGAACGTCTCCATGCGGAGGATCGACCCCGTCTCGTCGCGGGATTCGAACGCTGCGATCACGAGCATCAGCGAGAAGGCCACCAGTCCCATCGTGCTCCCGATCGCGACGTTGCCGTAGTGGTCCCGCCCGAACACGATCACGAGGTTGATCGCGGCGGACATGAAGACGCCGGCCAGCCCCACGGTCGTGAGTACGGCACGGGACATGATGGAGGCCGAGCGGGGGCGCGGCTTGCGCTTCATGAGCCCCGGAGTCTCCTTATCCAGGCCCAGCGCGATGCCGACGGGAGCCGTGATCAGGAAGTTGATCCACAGGATCTGGACGGCGGTGAAGGGCTGCCCTCCGGCGATGTTCAACAGGGTCGCCACCAGGAACGTCACGATGTAGGTGACGAGCGCCACCAGCATGAAGCGGATGTACTTGAGCATGTTGTCGTAGAGCTTGCGTCCCTCGGAGACCGCCCGCACGATCGTGGCGAAGTTGTCGTCGGTGAGGATCATCTTGCCGGCGTTCTTGGCGACCTCGGTGCCGGTCCCCATCGCGATGCCGATGTCGGCTGCCTTGATCGCCGGGGCGTCGTTGACGCCATCGCCGGTCATGGCCACGACGTCCCCCTGCTTCCGCAGGGTGTCCACCATCAGCACCTTGTGCTCGGGTGCCACCCTGCCCACGACACCGATGCCGTCGATGCATGCCAGCCGCTCTTCCTCCGACAAGGCGGCGAACTCCGCACCGAGGATGGCCTCACCGGGGATGCCGAGCTGCTTGGCGATCGCAGCGCCGGTGACGACGTCGTCGCCCGTCACCATCCGCACGCGGACGTTGGCGGCCTGGGCGTTCTGGACCGCGTCCTTGGACTCGGCCCTGGGTGGGTCGATCATCCCCACCATCGCCGTCATCTGCAGTTCCTTCACCTTCGACAGCAGGTCGCCGTTGGGATCGAAGTCCGAGGGGTCGAGGTCCCGCGTGGCCGCGACCATGATCCGCAGGCCTTGCTTGCCGAGGCGTTCCATCTCCTGGTCGGATCTCTCGTTCTGCTCGTCGCCCCAGGGAACGCTCGTGCCGTTCGCCAGGGCGGACGCGGCCCGCCCGATCACCGCCGGGCCGGCTCCCTTGACGAACATCCGAACCACGGCCTTCCCGGACGTGTCCTTGGCATCGGCGAAGACGGCCATGAGCTTGTAGGTGGGGTCGAACGGCAGCGTCGCGAGCCGGGGGTACGTGGCCTGCGTGCCCTCGACGTCCAGCTTGGCCTTGTGCCCGAGGACGAGCAGCGCTCCCTCGGTGGGATCGCCCACGACCTTGCCGCCGACGAGCTTGGCGTCGTTGGCGATCAACAAGGGCACGATCGCATCCTCGATCGTGTTCGTGTTGCCGGCGGTGTGCTCGACGTCGCCGTCGAGGCCGTAGCCCATCCCGGTGATCTTGTAGCGGTCGGTGGGGTCTAAACCCTCGCCGACCGTCACCTGGTAAATGTTCTGGGACCGTTTCTTGTCGGATTTTATCGCCGTGTTCGAGCCCTGGTTCTCCCCCGCGCCGAGGTTCTTCACGACGGCGCCGTGGGCCGCCAGGTTCGTCGATCCCTTCGACAGAATCACCTGCAGGACCGTGGGCATGGCCATCGGCACGGCGGCGAGGGCCAGCGCGATGGCGGTCGTGAAGATCACCTGTGTCGACTGGTCGCGGGAGATCCCGAGGGCGAACATGATCACGATCGTCAGGCCGGCAGCCCCGGCGATCCACAGCGTCAAGGTGTCCAGCTGCGCGGTCAACGGGGTCTTCAGGGTAGGCGTCGACTTCAACATCCCGGAGATGTGGCCAACCTCGGTGTCGGCTCCCGTCCCGGTGACGATCATCACAGCGCTCCCGTGCGTGACCGGGGAGTTCATGAACGCCATGTTCGTCTGATCCCCCACACCGGGCTTCTCGTCGGTGATCGCCTCGGCGCTCTTGGACGCGGGGACGCTCTCGCCGGTCAGCCCCGACTCGTCGATCTGCAGCGACGCGGCCTGGATGATCCGCCCGTCGGCGCACACGTCGTCGCCCGCCGCGAGCAGCACGACGTCGCCGACCACCACCTTGTCGGCGTCGATCTCGATCTCGGCCCCGTCACGGCGTACCCGGGCGGACGCCTTGAGCATCGACTGCAACGCATTCATGGCGCTCTCCGCCTTGCCCTGCTGGCGCATCCCCCCGAACGCGTTCAGGGCCGTGATCGCCAAGACGAAGATTCCCGTCGCGAGCTCACCGATCAGTATCGAGGCGACGGCCGCCCCGACGAGGATGATCTGCATGTAGCTCCGGTACTGAGCCAGGAACTGCTTCCAACCGGGCACCGTCGGCTCGGCCGGGAGCGCGTTGGGCCCGTTCTTCTGCAGCAGCTCCGCGGCTTTCGCCGCACTCAGACCCTGCGTGGGATCGACGTCGAGCCGCTCCTCCACCTCCTCCGGTGTCAGCGCGTACCAGGCCGTCCCGGATGCATCGTCCTGGCTCATATCGACGTTTCGGGCATGGCGAGGTCCTCTCCTCCCCTTCCCACGGAGCCCCGCGCGTCCTGCTGCTCGCGCTTCGTATGGGCCGCATCAGAAAGGTGTCGGTATGTTGGGCCGCGACGACTCCGGTTCGACGTACCCGCTATGGCTCGGCGGCTTGGGCATCTTCACATCCATCGGCCCCGGGGGTTCGTACGGGATCTGACTGAGCAGGTGGGTGATGATGTTCAGCCGACCGCGCTTCTTGTCGTCGTTGTCCACGATGTGCCAGGGCGCCCACCCCGAGCTGGTCTCGACGAGCATCGTGTCGCGAGCCTGGAGGTAGGCATACCGCCGGCTGTAGGACTTCAGGTCCGTGGGCGAGAGCTTCCAGACCTTCCGAGGGTCGTCGATCCGGCTCTCGAGCCTCCGGGTCTGCTCGTCGCGGCTGACGTTGAGGAAGTACTTGATCAGGACGATCCCGTCGTCGACCATCGTCTTCTCGACCAACGGCACCATCGCGAGGAACCGCTTGGTCTCCTCCTGCGTGCAGTAGCCCATGACGGGCTCAACGCCGGCCCGGTTGTACCAGCTGCGGTCGAAGATCACGACCTCCCCAGCCGACGGGAAGTGCGCCATGTAGCGTTGGATGTACATCTGCGACTTGACGCGCGGATCCGGTGCGGGCAGGGCGATGTGCTTGAACACCCGAGGGCTCGTTCGTTCGGTGATCCGCCGGATCGTGCCTCCCTTGCCCGCGCTGTCCACGCCCTCGAACACGATGCAGACCCTGGCGCCGGTGGCCTTGACCCACTCCTGCATGGCCACAAGCTCACCCTGGAGGATCCGCATCTCCCGCTCGTACTCCTTCCGCTTCATCTTCTTGGAAGGACCCGCCT
>CAMLJW010000503.1 GCA_946480485.1 uncultured Streptomyces sp.
GGATACGCGGACGAGCCGGGTCGGGGCGGCACGCCGGCCGCGACACGGTCGCCCCGGCCCTCGGCGGCCCGCTCCGGGGTGGGCCGGGACCCGGCGGGCCCGGCCGCGTTGCGCAGCATGTACGCCACGACGCCGAGCAGGGCGGCGGTGATCAGCGCGGCCGCCCAGTCGGGAAGGCCGAGCGCGAGCAGTAGACCGACGGTGAGGGCCAGGGCAGCGCCCGCGTACAGGGCGACGGCGCCGGATGCGGCGTACAGGGCGGCGGCGCGGCGCTGCTTGCGGGTCTGCTCCCGCAGTTCGTCGCGCACGGCGTCGCGGGCCACCTGCGCCGGCTCGTCGACGAGGCTCTTGTCCGGATGTTCCAGGTGATCCAGATGATCCGTACGATCCATGGCGGGCGGGTACCCGCGCCCCCACGCGCGTAACGTGGGCAGCGGGGCCGGCTCCCTTCCGCCCCGGGAGCAGGTATCCGGCCGAAACGATCTCTTTCCCGGCCTGCCCCCACTAGGCTCTGCGCATGGAGATTCTGGGAGCCACGCTGCGCATCTGCGTCGACGACCTGGAGACTACGGTCCCCTTCTACGAGAAGCTGGCGGGCGGCAGAGCGCTCCGCTTCGAGCGCGGCGGTGTCTCCGTCGCCGCGGTCGGCTGCTTCCTCCTGATGAGCGGACCGGAGGCGGAGCTGGAGGTGCTCCGGAAGGTCGCGGCGACGATCGCCGTAAAGGACGTCGACGAAGCCCATCAGGTACTCACCGACTCGGGCGCGCGGGTCGTCGCCGGCCCGGTGGCCACACCGGCGGGCCGCATTCTGATCGCCCTGCATCCGGACGGGACCGTGTACGAGTACGCGGACCGGAACGCGGCGGGTTGAACTTCCGCTCCCCGCCCTGAAGGGGGATTGCTACCACGGTGGTCCGACCGTCTCGGCGGGTTCCCACTTCGCCGCGCGGTGCCGGAAGAAGGCCCCGGTCCTCCTGGCCCTAGCGTAGGAGTGCCGCCCTCAAGGCCGTACCCGACGAAGTCCTACTAGGCCGTGCGCAGAAAGCGGTCGAGGACGCGGACACCGAAGTGGAGCGCCTCGACCGGTACACGCTCGTCGACAGCATGGAAGAGGGCCTGGTAGCCGAAGCCTTCGGGAAGCTTCAGCGGCGAGAACCCGTATCCGGTGATGCCGAGGCGCGAGAACTGCTTGGCGTCCGTGCCGCCCGACATGCAGTACGGCACGACATGCCCCTCGGGCACGAACTCCTCGACGGCGGCGCGCATCCTCGCATACGTCGGCGAGTCCACCGGCGCCTGGAGGGCGACCTCCCGGTGGTGGAACTCCCATTCCACGTCGGGTCCGGTGAGCTCGTCGAGCGTCGTGCGGAACTCGTCCTCGGCGCCGGGCAGATACCGGCCGTCGACGTATGCGACGGCCTCCCCCGGAATCACATTGATCTTGTAACCGGCGTCCAGCATGGTGGGGTTGGCGCTGTTGCGGACGGTGGCCTCGACGAGGGCGGCGGCCGGGCCGAGCCTGCCGAGGAGTCCGTCGACATCGTCGAGGTAGTCGGGTTCGGGCTCGATGCCGTACAGCGCGGCGAGCTCGGTGAGCGCCGCGCGGACCGTCGGGGTGAGCCGCACCGGCCACTCGTGGGCGCCGATCCGCGCGATCGCGGCGGCCAGGCGGGTCACCGCGTTGGCCCGGTTCACCTTGGAGCCGTGTCCGGCCCGGCCGCGTGCGGTGAGCTTCAGCCAGCCGGTGCCGCGCTCACCGGCCGCGAGGGGATACAGATGCCGGCCGGTGCCGTCGTGGAAGGTGAACGCCCCCGATTCACCGATGCCCTCGGTGCAGCCCTCGAAGAGCTCCGGATGGTGGTCGGCGAGGAAGCCCGAACCATCCTCGGCGCTCGCCTCCTCGTCCGCGGTGAAGGCGATGACGAGGTCACGGCGGGGGCGTACGCCGCCCTGCGCCCACCGGCGTACGACCGCGAGGATCATCGCGTCCATGTTCTTCATGTCGACCGCGCCCCGGCCCCAGACGACCCCGTCGCGGATCTCCCCGGAGAACGGGTGCACACTCCAGTCCGCCGCCTGCGCGGGTACGACGTCCAGGTGACCGTGGACGAGCAGTGCGTCCGCGGACGGGTCGGTGCCCTCCAGACGTGCGACGACGTTCGTACGCCCCTTCGTGCGCTCCAGGAGCGTCGGCTCCAGGCCCGCCTCGGCGAGCCGCGCGGCGGCGTACTCGGCGGCGGGCCGCTCATGGCAGTCCCCGCCGCCGCGGTTGGTCGTGTCGATACGGATGAGGTCGGAGGTGAACCGCACGACCTCCTCGAGAGCCTGCTCGTCAGCCATACGTCTCCTCCACGGCGGCCGAGACGATCGTGGTGACCGCCTTGAAGGTGCGGATTCCCTCGTACATGGCCGCGCTGGTGTACGCGACCTTCCGCTCCCCGATCCGGTCCACACCCGGCACGACGGTGGCCGCCATGGCCAGATGCTCGGCGTCGAACTCGAGCGCGACGGTGAAGGGGCCGCCGTCCACGGGCTCGTGCCGTACGGCGAGCCCGACCGCCTCCTGCGCCGCCGCGCGGATGTCGGACGCGGTCCGCGCGGGCGTGCGGCACACCGCCGCGTACCGCGAGACATGGTCCTTGACGGCGACCTTCAGCGCCTCGGGCGCATAGCCGAGCGCGTCCTCGCAGGCCACGTCGTCGCCGGTGACGAGGACGACGGGGACGCCGTACTCGGCGACGACGTGCGCGTTGAGCAGGCCCTCACTGGCGCGTACGTCGTTGAGCCACACACCGGTGATCGAGTTGGCGAGATAGGTGTGGGCGAGCACGCCCTCCATGCCCGCCCCCGCGTGATAGCCGACGAACGCGACGCCGTCGACGTCCCCGTGCTGCACGCCCTCCACCATGGACAGCGTCTTGTGCCGCCCGGTCAGCATCTGCGCCCGTTCGTCCAGCCGCTCCAGAAGCAGATTGCGCATGGTCCAGTGCGCCTCGTTGATGAGGACCTCGTCGGCGCCGCCGTCGAAAAAGCCGAGCACGGCGGCGTTCACGTCCGAGGTGAACATCGACCGGCAGCGCTCCCACTGAGGTGTGCCCGGCAGCACGTCGGCCGGCCAGGTCACGCCGGTGGCGCCCTCCATGTCGGCGCTGATGAGGATCTTTACCATCCACCAGTTGTATCGCAGCCGGGAGGAGCCCACAGGGCGCGCGGAGACGGCGCGCACCGCTTCCTCGTCGCGGGCGATGAGCGCGTCGAGGATCTCCAGGTGCTCCCCGGCGGAGTCCTCCAGGCGGCTCGCCTCGGCCAGTGCGTGCGGGCCGTGGAGGCGAGAGCGCTTGCGGAGGTCGCCGACGACCTCGACCAGGTGCCCGTTGCCCGCGAGCGCGAGCAGGCCGAGGTGCGGGACTTTCGAAACACGCCCTAGAAGACGAATCCGGCTGGGAACGGGTCGGTGGGGTCGAGCAGGTACTGGGCGGTGCCGGTCACCCAGGCGCGGCCGGTGAGACTGGGCAGCACGGCAGGGATCCCGGCCACCTCGGTGGTCCCGAGGAGCCGCCCGGTGAACCGGGTCCCGATGAAGGACTCGTTCACGAACTCGGTGTGCAGCGGGAGTTCACCGCGTGCGTGCAACTGCGCCATGCGCGCGCTGGTCCCCGTACCGCAGGGTGAGCGGTCGAACCAGCCGGGGTGGATCGCCATCGCATGCCGCGAGTGCCGGGCCGACGCGCCGGGTGCGACGAGATGCACATGGTGGCAGCCGCGAATGGACGGGTCCTCGGGGTGGACGGGCTCCTGCT
>CAMLJW010000504.1 GCA_946480485.1 uncultured Streptomyces sp.
TCCGAGGTCGTGGAGCGGGCCCAGGAATACGGGGTGCGGTCGCTGTTCCGGCTAGTGCGCCAGCTTGCGCAGCGGTGCGCGGGCGAGCACCGACTGGCACTGACCTCGGTCACCGGCAACGCCCTCGCCGTGTCGGAGGACGAGCGGTCGCGGCCCCTGGCGGCGGGGCTCTTCGGGCTGACCCGATCGCTGGCCAAGGAACACCTGGAGTGGCGGGTGGGCTGCGTAGACATCAGCCTCGCCGAACTCTCCGGTCCCGAAGCCGGGTCGGTCGCGGATGCAGTGGTCGCCGACCCCGGTCACGAATCCGGTGACGAAGTGGCGCTGCGATCAGGGGAGCGGTGGCAGCGGGCGCTGCGGGCCCTTCCCGTCACCGCCCCGCAGCACAGTCCGTTCCGGAAAGGCGGCACCTATCTCATCCTCGGCGGCGCCGGTGGCATCGGCGGCGAGCTGGCCGTCCACCTGGCGGCTCGGGCACGGGCCACGGTGATCCTGCTCGGCCGGCGTCCGCTGGACGAACGGATCGAAGAGCGCCTGCGCGCGGTCTCGGCCGCCGGTGGGCGCGCCGAGTACCTCCAGGTGGATGCCACCGACGAAGCGGCGATGGCCGCCATGGTGACGCAGGTGAAGAGCCGCTTCGGCCCGGTCAACGGTGTGTTCCACTCGGCGCTCGTGCTCCGCGACGGGCGGCTGGAGAACATGTCGGAGGAGACCTTCGACGCCGTCCTGGAACCGAAGGTATGCGGGACGGCGGTGCTGGCGCGGGTGCTGCACGACGAGGCGCCGGACTTCATCGCCTTCTTCTCGTCGGCCCAGTCGTTCAGCGGCAATCCGGGTCAGGCGAACTACGCGGCGGCTTGCACCTTCAAGGACGCCTTCGCAGCAGCACTGTCGGCTTCGGGAGTGCCGGTCCACATCATCAACTGGGGCTACTGGGGCGGCGTCGGAGTCGTGGCCAAGGCCGGTTACCGACGGCGCATGCAGGCCATCGGGGTGCATTCCATCGGCGTGGACGAGGGGATGGCCGCCCTGGAGTCGGTGATCGCCGGCGGGGTGCAGCAGGTGATGCCGCTCAAGGCCGAGCAGCGCGTGCTCGCCAAGTTCGGCATCGTGCCCGGCGAAGTCGCGCCCGTGCGAAAGACAGGAGAGGAGCCGTGGTCGCCGATCCCGGACCTCCCCCAGGCGCCGGACGGTGAACGGCTGAGGCGAGCACACGCCGCGCTCGACTCTTTGGGAGCAGCCATGGTGGTGCGCTCGATGTATCAGCTCGGTGTGTTCACGGCAGAGGGGGAGACCCGGTCGGCGGAGCGTCTCGCCGGGGACATCGGGGTGGTGCCGGCGCACGCGTCGCTCTGGCGCACGCTGCTCCGCATCCTGATCGACACCGGATACCTGCGAGCACAGGGCGACGACCTCGTGGCGACAACGGCCACGCAGGAGATCCCGCGCCGTGACTTCGCCGCAGACCAGGCCGAACTGGTCCACTCCTACCCGGAGGTCTCGGCGCACGCCGAGCTGCTGTCCGCATGTCTGCGCGAATACCCTGCGCTGCTCCGGGGCGAGGTCGAGTCGACCGAGGTCATGTTCCCGAACTCGTCCATGAGCCGGGTGGAGGGCGTGTACCGGGGGGACCCGCTGGCCGACAGGCTCAACGATCTGGTCGCCCGAGCGGTGTGTGCTCACCTTGATGAGTGCCCGCCGGATCGGCCCTTCCGAGTGCTGGAAGTGGGCGCAGGCACCGGAGGCACTTCAGGCAACGTACTTGCTGCGCTGTCGCAGAAGAACCGGAAGGTGGAGTACGTCTACACCGACGTGTCGATCGGTTTCCTCCGGCACGGCAGGAAGCACTTCGGCACCGACCACCCGTACGTCGAATTCCGCCGACTGGACATCGAACGCCCCGTGGAGGAGCAGGGCTTCACCGGTGACGGCTTCGACGTGGTCGTCGCGGCCAATGTGCTGCACGCGACGAACGATGTACGTCGTGTTCTTGACCACGTCGCCTCCTTGCTGGCCGACGGTGGCCGGCTCGTGTTGAGCGAGACCACCGCATTCAGCGTCTTCGCCACGCTGACCTTCGGACTGCTGGAGGGGTGGTGGCGCCGCGAGGACGAACGGCTGCGCATCGAGGGGTCGCCCCTGGTGGACGTTCCCACCTGGTGTTCGCTGTTCGCCGATGCCGGGTTCGGGCGCAGCGCGGCCTTCCCGCCGGTGCGGACCGACGAGGGCGAAATCGGTCAGAACGTACTGGTCGCCGAGCGCGGGACGACCGTACGGAGCAAGGCGCTTCCCCAGGCGCCGTCAGCGCCAGCGGTGCTGTCCTCGGCGGCTGCGGAATCCTCGAACGTGGCGCCGCAGCCGACGACAACAACCGTTCACGAACTGCTGGCGAGCAGCATCGCCGAGACCCTGGGACGTGAGGATGCCGACATCGATCCGCACCGGGCGTTCACGGATTACGGCGTCGACTCGATCATCCTCGTCGAGCTGGTCGACACGCTCAACGCCCGGCTCGGTATCGATCTGAAGACCACCGCGTTGTTCGACTACCCGACGCTGGCCGAATTGACCGAATTCGTGCTCACCGAGCATCGGGAGCAGCTCCCCGCCGTCGGCGCCCGACTGCCGGAACCGACCAGCGTCGAGCCCGCTGTGGACGGTGATTCCGCGCTGGACCTCGACCTGCTCGAACGCGTTGCCGCAGGAGAACTGACAGTGGACCAAGCCTATGCGCGTCTGGAGCAAGAATGAGCAGCGAAGTCAAGAAGATCCTGGAACTGGTCCAGACGCGGGGAATCACCCCGGCGGAGGGGCGCAGGCGGATGCAGGAGGTGCGCACCACCGCATCCGGTAAATCCGAGGCGGCAGGGCCGGAGACCGACGGCCGCATCGCGGTAATCGGCCTGTCCGCCCGCTACCCCGGTGGCGCCACCACGGACGAACTGTGGAACACGCTGGTCTCCAGCCGGTGCGCGGTGCGCGAGGTCCCCGCGGACCGGTGGGATGCAGGACAGTATTTCGACGCAGATCCGGCCACGCCGGGCAAGACCAATTGCCGCTGGGGTGGATTCGTCGACGGCATCGACGCTTTCGACCCCCTGCTGTTCAACCTGTCCGGCAGGGACGCCGAGCTGATGGACCCTCAGCAGCGGCTCTTCCTCGAAGGTTCCTGGACAGCGTTGGAGGATGCCGGGTACGCCGGTGCCGGAGTGTCCGGGATGAACTGCGGGGTGTTCGCGGGAGCACCCGCCAGCAGTTACGCCACCGATGCCCAGCGATGTGGCGTGGATTCGGATGCCCAGGTCCTCATGGGCAACGACACCGCCATCCTGGCCTCGCGGATCTCGTACCTGCTCAATCTGCGGGGCCCGAGCATCGCGTTGAACACGGCCTGTTCCTCCTCCCTGGTTGCGATCGACCTCGCCTGCCAGTCCCTGCTGTCCGGGCAGTGCGAGATGGCCTTGGCCGGCGGGGTGTGCCTGTTCCCCGATCCGGGTTTCTACCTGTCGGCGAGCAAGGCTGAGATGCTGTCCGCCGATGGGCTGTGCCGGACCTTCGACGAGGGTGCGAACGGCTTTGTGCCCGGCGAAGGCGTAGGCGTCGTCGTTCTCAAGAACCTGGACGCCGCGCTGCGCGACGGGGACCACATACGTGGCGTCATCCTCGGCGTGGCCACCAACCAGGACGGCAAGACGAACGGGATCACCGCACCCAGCTCGCGATCGCAGACGGACGTTCAGCTGTCGGCCTATGAACTCGCCGGAATCAACCCCGACTCGATTTCGCTGATCGAGGCACAC
>CAMLJW010000505.1 GCA_946480485.1 uncultured Streptomyces sp.
AGGAGTCCCTGTACCTGCGCCCGTTCATGATCGCCTCCGAGGTCGGCCTGGGCGTGAAGCCCGCCAACTCGTACCTCTTCCTCGTCATCGCCTCCCCGGCCGGCGCCTACTTCCCGGGCGGCGTGAAGCCCGTCTCGATCTGGCTCTCCGAGGACCACGTGCGCGCCGTCCCCGGCGGCATGGGCGACGCCAAGACCGGCGGCAACTACGCCGCGTCCCTGCTCGCGCAGGCCGAGGCCGCCGCGAAGGGCTGCGACCAGGTCTGCTACCTCGACGCCGTCGAGCACAAGTGGGTCGAGGAACTCGGCGGCATGAACCTGTACTTCGTGTACGGGAACAAGATCGTCACGCCGACGCTGACGGGCTCGCTGCTCGCCGGTATCACCCGCGACTCGCTCCTCTCGGTCGCCCGTGACCTCGGGTACGAGTCCGAGGAGGCCCGCGTCTCCATCGACCAGTGGCAGGCCGATACCGCGAACGGCACCCTCACCGAGGTCTTTGCGTGCGGCACCGCCGCCGTCATCACGCCGATCGGCACGGTGAAGTGCAACGCGGGCGAGTGGCAGCAGAGCGGCGGGCAGCCCGGCGAGGTCACGCTGAAGCTGCGCGAGGCGCTCCTCGACATCCAGCGCGGCGTCAGCGAGGACAGGCACGGCTGGATGCACAACCTCGGCTGAGCCCTCGGCCAAAGAATCAGAACGGGCAGGCCCTGGTCCTCCCGATGGGAGGACGGGGACCGGCGCTCGTTCTGATCGCGCCGCCTTCTCCCCGGGCCCACCGACGGGGCCGACCGGGTGCTGCTCGCATCCTGAGACGTACGGTGAGCACGGGGGCGGTCTGTGTCAAACTACCCGCATGCTCTCGTTCGCCATGATGATTGGCAGCAGGCGCGCCGGTCCGCAGTGACCGCCACGTACGACCACGTACCGGCGGACACCGTCGTCCTCGACCCGCGCGCAGACCTCTCGCACCCGCGAGAGGTTTTTCTGTTTCCTGGCCCACCCGCAGCCGGGACCGGAGCGCGAGGGACCATGAGGGCGGTGGAGCCGGTCATTCCGGTAGACCGAATCCGATACAGGAGCCAGTAGAGATGACAGACGCAACCGACGAGAATCACGGCCCTTCCCACGTCGACGACGACTTCCACGTCTTCGACACGACGCTGCGCGACGGTGCGCAGCGCGAGGGCATCAACCTCACCGTCGCGGACAAGCTGGCCATCGCACGGCACCTGGACGACTTCGGCGTCGGCTTCATCGAGGGCGGCTGGCCCGGAGCCAACCCGCGGGACACCGAGTTCTTCGCCCGCGCCCAGCGGGAGATCGACTTGAAGCACGCGCAGCTGGTGGCCTTCGGCGCCACCCGCAGGGCAGGCGCCAAGGCGTCGGAGGACCCGCAGGTCAAGGCGCTCCTGGACGCGGGCGCCCCGGTGATCACCCTGGTCGCGAAATCGCATGACCGGCACGTCGAGCTGGCCCTGCGCACGACGCTCGACGAGAACCTGGAGATGGTCCGCGACACGGTCTCCCACCTCCGCTCCCAGGGCCGCCGGGTCTTCGTCGACTGCGAGCACTTCTTCGACGGTTACCGGGCCAACCCGCAGTACGCGAAGTCGGTCGTACGGGCCGCCTGGGAGGCGGGCGCCGACGTGGTCGTGCTCTGCGACACCAACGGCGGCATGCTGCCGGCACAGGTCCAGGCCGTGGTCTCCACGGTCCTGGCCGACACGGGCGCCCGTCTCGGTATCCATGCCCAGGACGACACGGGCTGTGCGGTCGCCAACACCCTGGCCGCGGTCGACGCGGGCGCGACGCACGTGCAGTGCACGGCGAACGGTTACGGCGAGCGCGTCGGCAACTCGAACCTCTTCCCGGTCGTCGCCGCACTGGAGCTGAAGTACGGCAAGAAGGTCCTCCCCGAGGGCGCGCTGAGCGAGATGACGCGGATCTCGCACGCGATCGCGGAGCTCGTGAACCTCACGCCCTCCACCCACGAGCCGTATGTCGGTGTCTCCGCCTTCGCCCACAAGGCGGGCCTGCACGCTTCCGCGATCAAGGTCGACCCTGACCTGTACCAGCACATCGACCCCGAGCGGGTCGGCAACACCATGCGGATGCTGGTCTCCGACATGGCGGGCCGCGCATCGATCGAGCTGAAGGGCAAGGAGCTCGGCATCGACCTCGGTGACGACCGTGATGTGGTCGGCCGGGTCGTGGAGCGGGTGAAGGAGCGAGAGCTCGCGGGCTACACGTACGAGGCGGCGGACGCGTCCTTCGAGCTGTTGCTGCGGGAGGAGGTGGAGGGCAGGGTCCGCAGGTACTTCGAGGTGGAGTCCTGGCGGGCGATCGTCGAGGACCGCCCCGACGGCACCCACGCCAACGAGGCCACGGTCAAGCTCTTCGCCAAGGGTGAGCGCATCGTCGCCACGGCGGAGGGCAACGGTCCGGTGAACGCGCTGGACCGCACGCTGCGGGTGGCTCTGGAGAAGATCTACCCGCAGCTCGCCAAGCTGGAGCTCGTCGACTACAAGGTCCGCATCCTCGAGGGCAAACACGGTACCCAGTCCACGACGCGCGTTCTCATCTCCACGTCCGACGGCGCGGGCGAATGGTCCACAGTGGGCGTCGCGGAGAATGTGATCGCCGCTTCCTGGCAGGCCTTGGAGGACGCGTACACGTACGGTCTGCTGCGGGCCGGGGTGGAACCCGCGCAGTAGCCCTGGGCGGCGCGCCGATCCGGGCTCGCCCCTACCGCCGGCTGACTGATGGCCACTTTCGGGCACCTAGGAGTAGCTTCGGAGGTATGAAGGCCGCACTGATCCGTGGACTTTCCCTACCCATGCTCCTGATCGCGTTCGCGGCCCTGGCGGTACTGTCCGTCGGGGCCCCGCGCGCTCATGCCGCAACGGACGTCTCGACGATCGCCGGGGCCCTGCGCGAGAGCCCCGTGTACGTCGACCCGTCCGTGTCCGGGCAACTGCCGAAGGCCGACGCCGACGCCCTGGCCGACAAGATCGAGGACGCCGGCAAGCCGGTCTTCGTCGCGGTTCTCCCGGCCGACTTCCCGAAGGAGAACCTCTTCAGCAACCTGCGCACGGCGACCGGTGTCACGGGCCTGTACGCGATCCGGCTCGGTGACCAGTTCGACGCGCGTGCCGACTCCGCGGTCCTGTCGAACGAGGGCGTGCGAAACCTTGTCAGCAGCGTCCAGGGCGAGAGCACCAGGACCCAGCTCAACGACTTCACGGACCGCGCCCTCGCCAACGTCGGCGGCTCCGCGCCCAGCGGCTGGAGCGGGGGCGGGAACGATGTCCCGGTCGGCTCACTGATCGGGGTCGGCGCGGTGATCCTGGCCGGCGGCGCGGGCGCGTACACGCTCGTGCGCCGTAACCGCCGCCAGAGGCAAGAGGAGCGGCAGGCCGCGCTCGAGAAGCTCCGTGTGGTCGTCGACGAGGACATCACCGCCTTCGGTGAGGAGCTCGACCGGCTGGACTTCCACCCCGCCGAGAAGGGCGCGGACGACGCGATGCGCGCCGACTACGAGCGCGCCCTCGACGCGTACGACAAGGCGAAGTCGTTCATGACGGCGGCGACGCGCCCCGAGGAGGTGCGCGCTGTCACCCAGGCCCTCGAGGACGGACGCTTCTCGCTCGCCGTACTCGCCGCGCGCCGCGAGGGCCGCCCGGTTCCCGAACGCCGTGCCCCCTGCTTCTTCGACCCGCGCCACGGTCCGTCGATCGCCGACGAGACCTGGACGCCCGCGGGCGGGGCACCCCGGGAGGTT
>CAMLJW010000506.1 GCA_946480485.1 uncultured Streptomyces sp.
CGTGGACCTGATGGCCGTCGAGAAGAAGTTGCAGGAGATCCAGAAGCGCGGGCAGCGCTTCTCACGCCGTGTGGTGACCGTCGAGGCCGCTCGCGCAGAGCTGGCTTCGGAGCCGTACAAGCTGGAGCTCATCGGACTGAAGGGCTCGGCCTCCTCGGACGACGGCGCCGACGTCGAGGTGGGCGCCGGTGAGCTGACGATCTACGACAACATCGACGCCAGGACGGGCGACCTGTGCTGGAAGGACCTCTGCCGCGGTCCCCACCTGCCGACCACCCGGACCATCCCGGCGTTCAAGCTGATGCGCAACGCCGCCGCGTACTGGCGCGGCAGCGAGAAGAACCCCATGCTCCAGCGCATCTACGGCACCGCCTGGCCGTCCAAGGACGAGCTGAAGGCGCACCTCGACTTCCTCGCCGAGGCCGAGAAGCGCGACCACCGCAAGCTGGGCAACGAACTGGACCTGTTCTCCGTCCCGGACCAGATCGGCTCCGGTCTCGCCGTCTTCCACCCCAAGGGCGGCGTCGTCCGCCGGGTCATGGAGGACTACTCGCGGCGGCGCCACGAGGAAGAGGGGTACGAGTTCGTCTACACCCCGCACGCCACCAAGGGGAAGCTCTTCGAGACCTCGGGCCACCTGGACTGGTACGCCGACGGCATGTACCCGCCCATGCAGCTCGACGAGGGCGTGGACTACTACCTCAAGCCCATGAACTGCCCGATGCACAACCTGATCTTCGACGCGCGGGGTCGTTCCTACCGTGAACTGCCCTTGCGCCTCTTCGAGTTCGGGACGGTGTACCGGTACGAGAAGTCCGGTGTCGTGCACGGTCTGACCCGGGCGCGCGGCTTCACCCAGGACGACGCGCACATCTACTGCACACGCGAGCAGATGGCCGAGGAACTCGACAAGACGCTCACCTTCGTGCTGAACCTGCTGCGTGACTACGGCCTGACCGACTTCTACCTGGAGCTGTCCACCAAGGACCCGGAGAAGTTCGTCGGCTCTGACGAGGCGTGGGAGGAGGCCACGGAGACGCTGCGGCAGGTGGCCGAGAAGCAGGGCCTCCCGCTCGTCCCCGACCCGGGCGGCGCCGCCTTCTACGGGCCGAAGATCTCCGTCCAGGCCAAGGACGCGATCGGCCGTACCTGGCAGATGTCGACCGTGCAGCTCGACTTCAACCTGCCGGAGCGCTTCGACCTGGAGTACACGGGTCCCGACGGCTCCAAGCAGCGTCCGGTGATGATCCACAGGGCTCTCTTCGGCTCGATCGAGCGCTTCTTCGCCGTCCTGCTGGAGCATTACGCGGGCGCGTTCCCGGCGTGGCTGGCGCCGGTGCAGGCGGTGGGCATCCCGATCGGTGACGCACACGTCGAGTACCTGCGCAGGTTCGCCGCCGAGGCGAAGAAGCAGGGGCTGCGGGTCGAGGTGGACTCGTCCTCGGACCGCATGCAGAAGAAGATCCGTAACGCGCAGAAGCAGAAGGTGCCCTTCATGGTCATCGCGGGCGACGAGGACATGGCGGGCGGCGCTGTCTCCTTCCGCTACCGCGACGGCTCCCAGGAGAACGGCATTCCTGTCGAGGAGGCCATCGAGAAGATCGCGAAGGTGGTCGAGGAGCGGGTGCAGGTCTGACGCCGGACCCACAGCGGGTGCAGGTCTGACCCCGGCCCCAAAGCCCCCGGAGAGCTCACCTGGATTCCAGTGGCCGTCCGGGGGCCTTTGCCGTGTCCTGTCCGTGAAGCCATATGCTGCACCACATGACGAGTGAGCCGGAGCAGCAGATCGGGGTGGGAATTCAGGACGCGTTCCAGCGTCTGTGGACGCCCCACCGGATGGCGTACATCCAGGGGGAGAACAAGCCCACCGGCCCGGGGGCCGGCGACGGCTGCCCGTTCTGCTCGCTCCCGGCGAAGTCCGACGAGGACGGGCTCATCATCAGGCGGGGTGAGCAGGTCTACGCGGTGCTCAATCTGTACCCGTACAACGGCGGTCACCTGATGGTCGTGCCCTACCGCCACGTCGCCGACTACACGGACCTCACGACTGGGGAGACCGCCGAACTCGCCGAGCTGACGAAGCAGGCGATGACCGCCCTGCGCACCGCGTCCGGCGCGCAGGGCTTCAACATCGGCATGAACCAGGGCAGCGTCGCGGGAGCGGGCATCGCCGCCCACCTCCACCAGCACATCGTCCCCCGCTGGGGCGGCGACACCAACTTCATGCCCGTGGTCGGCCACACCAGAGTTCTCCCACAACTCCTCGCGGACACCCGCAAGATGCTCGCGGAGACGTGGCCGACGACGGCCTAGCGGACGGGTCTGCAACGGCGGGTCTGAAACGGCGGGCCCGGCAGCCGGGCGGGCGGCGGGGCGAGAGGAAACCGCCGGCCCAGGGTCCGGACGGAGCCCCGCTGAACTGCCGGAGGCCTACACGTCGTAGAGGTCCGCCTTTCGAGGCGCCGCGTCCTGGACCGCTGTGCTGAGGAACGCCGAGCGGTTACCGAACTTTTCGGTGTTCACGCCGTTCTCGTTGAGGACGCGGATCGCCGCCGCGTGCACGACGCGGAGCACGGGCGTTGCCGCGCGCAGGGCGTCGTCGGCCATGAAGCGATGGCGCCACGGCTGGTCGGCCCAGGCGTGGCGCAGGCCGAAGGGCTCGGGGAGGACCAGCTTGCCGCCGAGCCAGTCGAGGATCGGCGGGTACCAGGTGAAGGGGGCGCGCACGGCGAGCCGTACCACCTCGTCGGCGTTGACCAGCGGCAGCTTTTGCGTCCGGGTCTCCCAGAACTTGATTGTCTTGGCGACCTCCTTCGTCTTGGCCTCGGGCTTCGTCGTGAACAGGGAGTGCACGGGCCCCAGGGCATGCCCGGTGACCTCGATCCGCAGTGTCTCGTGCAGCACGGTCACGGTGATCAGCATGGTGATGATCAACTGGCCGTCCCAGAGAGTCCACTGGACTCCGAGGTAGTGCCGCTCGCCGCTGCCGAACTGCTGCTTGTTGCAGATGTCCTGTATGGCGTGGGTCTTGACCTGGTAGGCGTCCACGTCCGTACCACCCGGGCGGGACACCTCCTTGGCGTTCTCACCGATCGGTGTGACCACCCAGTGCCTCATGGAAAATTTCGGAAAACCACCGGTGTTGAGCGGTCCACGCTCCAGCATGCGCAGCTGGTCGTGGATCGACCGCACCACGTCCCAGCTGCGGAACGGGTGGATCTCCTTGTCGGCTTCGGCCGGCATCAGGTCCTCGGCGAGCTGCCAGCTGCCCCAGCGCGTGCCCATACCGAGTATGCCTTTCGGGCCCGCGTAGAAGACCGAGTTCGACTGCTGCTCGGCGGTGAGCCGGGCCAGCCCCTGGCGCAGCCGCTCGGCCGCGGTCTCGCCGGGGCTGCCGGGCACCGCCTCGGGGATCTTGGCGCCGAGGCCACCGCCCGCCAGCAGACTGTTCCAGCGCTCACGCAGATCTTTGGCCGTACGCTCGCAGATCTGCTTCGCCCAGAACCAGCCGACGACGGGCGCGACGATGGCCGCCCGCGCGTACCAAGCCCAGAAGCCGCCGAACGGCGTCCGGATCATGTTCAGGCCCGGGCCCCACAGCACCTGGTGCGACCACCCGAAGATCTCGTTGTCGAGCACCTCACCCCACTGGAACGCCACCTGCGGGTTGAACATGGCCGCGCTGGCGACCTGGGAGGGCAGGCCGGTCGCGGTCGGCTCCGGCAGGCAGTCGCCGCCGCGCACGCCGGTGCCGCCGTTGGCGAACCGGAAGTTGG
>CAMLJW010000507.1 GCA_946480485.1 uncultured Streptomyces sp.
TGGAGCTGCTGCTCATCAACCACCCGCTGGACTGCCCGGTCTGCGACAAGGGCGGCGAGTGCCCCTTGCAGAACCAGGCCATGTCGCACGGCGGCGCCGAGTCCCGCTTCGACGGCAAGAAGCGGACGTTCGAGAAGCCGGTCCCGATCTCTCCGCAGGTGCTGCTCGACCGGGAGCGGTGTGTGCTGTGTGCCCGGTGCACCCGGTTCAGCAACCAGATCGCGGGGGACCCGATGATCGAACTGCTCGAGCGGGGCGCGCTTCAGCAGGTCGGCACCGGTGAGGGCGACCCCTTCGAGTCGTACTTCTCCGGGAACACGATCCAGATCTGCCCGGTGGGCGCGCTGACATCGGCGGCGTATCGCTTCCGCTCGCGCCCCTTCGACCTGGTCTCGTCCCCTTCGGTGTGCGAGCACTGCTCCGGCGGCTGTGCGACCCGCACCGATCACCGGCGTGGCAAGGTCATGAGGCGGCTGACGGCTCTGGACCCCGAGGTCAACGAGGAGTGGATGTGCGACAAGGGGCGGTTCGGGTTCCGGTACGCGCAGCAGCGGGACCGGCTGACCACGCCTCTCGTACGGGGTGAGTCCGGCGAGCTGGAGCCCGCCTCGTGGCCCGAGGCCCTTGCGGTGGCGGCCGAGGGGCTCACGGCGGCCCGCTCCAGGACCGGTGTCCTGATCGGCGGCCGTCTGACCGTCGAGGACGCCTACGCCTACAGCAAGTTCGCGCGGGTGGCCCTCGACACGAACGACATCGACTTCCGCGCGCGCGTGCACAGCGGCGAGGAGGCCGACTTCCTGGCCGCCCGGGTGGCCGGACGCGGACGGGACCTCGACGGTACGGGCGTCACATACACCTCCCTGGAGAAGGCGCCAGCCGTCCTGCTCGCCGGCATCGAGTCCGAGGAGGAGGCGCCCGGCGTCTTTCTGCGGCTGCGCAAGGCCTGGCGCGGGCACGGGCAGAAGACGTTCTCGCTCGCCACACATGCGACCCGCGGTCTGCTGAAGGCGGGCGGCACGCTGCTGCCCGCCGCACCCGGCACCGAGACCGAGTGGCTGGACGCACTCGCGTCCGGCGTCGGTCTGGAGGGCGACGGGGCAGCGGCATCCGAGGCGCTGCGCGCCGAAGGTGCCGCGATTGTCGTCGGTGAGCGGCTGGCCTCCGTCGAAGGCGGGCTCACCGCCGCAGCGCGGGCCGCTGCGGCGACCGGCGCCCAACTGGTGTGGATCCCGCGCCGGGCCGGGGAGCGCGGCGCAGTCGAGGCGGGCGCGTTGCCCTCGCTGCTGCCCGGCGGGCGTCCGGCCACCGACCCGCGCGCGCGGCACGAGGTCGCCGCGGCATGGGGGATCGCCGAACTCCCGCACCGGTACGGCCGTGACACCGGCCAGATCGTCGAGGCCGCCGCCACCGGTGAGGTCTCCGCGCTCGTCGTGGCGGGTGTCGAGGCCGCCGACCTGCCCGATCCGGCACGCGCGCGTGAAGCACTGTCCGACGTGGGCTTCCTGGTGTCGCTCGAACTGCGTCCCAGTGAGGTCACCGAGCACGCGGATGTCGTACTCCCCGTTGCCGCGGTCGTCGAGAAGGCGGGTACGTTCCTCAACTGGGAGGGGCGGGCACGGCCCTTCGAGGCGGTGCTGAGGCCCGACCAGATGACCCGCCCTCTGCCGCCGACCGACGCACGCGTCCTGCAGATGCTCGCGGATGCCATGGACGTCCACCTGGGGCTGCCCGATCTGCGCACCGCGCGGGTGGAGCTGGACCGGCTCGGCGCCTGGGACGGGCCGCGGGCCACCGAGCCCATGGAGACCGCGGCCACACTGCCGCGGCCCGCAGCCGGGGAGGCCTTGCTCGCCGGGCACCGGTTGCTGCTCGACCAGGGCCGCCTTCAGGAGGGCGACGAGGCGCTGGCCGCGACCCGGCACGCCGCACACGCGCGCGTGTCGCCTGCCACGGCCGCCGAGGTGGGCGTCAAGGACGGCGACGCCCTGGCCGTGACCGGCCCCTCCGGAGTGGTCGAATTCCCGCTGCAGATCACGGAGATGCCCGACCGAGTGGTCTGGCTCCCGCTGAACTCCTCCGGGGGAGGCGTCGCCTCCGACACGGGCGCGCAGCCCGGCGCCCTCGTCCGTATCGGCGCGGCGACGCTCGCCACCGAGGCCCCCAAGGAGGTGGAGGCATGACTGCGTACCTCGCCGTGGAAGACCTCTCCATGTTCGGCCGCGACCCCTGGTGGCTGGTCGTCATCAAGGCGGTCTTCTGCTTCGCCTTTCTGATGGTGACCGTGCTCTTCTCCATCGTGTGGGAGCGCAAGGTCGTCGCCTGGATGCAGCTGCGCATCGGCCCCAACCGGCACGGCCCCTGGGGCATGCTGCAATCGCTCGCCGACGGCATCAAGCTGATGCTCAAGGAAGACATCGTCGTCAAGCGCGCGGACAAGGTGGTCTACGTCCTCGCGCCGGTCGTCGCGGCCATCCCGGCCTTCATGGCGATCGCGGTGATCCCCTTCGGGCCCGCCGGCAACGAGGTCTCGATCTTCGGGCACCGCACCACGATGCAGCTCACCGACCTCCCGATCGCGGTGCTCTACATCCTCGCGGTCGCCTCGGTCGGCATCTACGGGATCGTGCTCGCGGGCTGGTCCTCCGGATCGACGTACCCCTTGCTGGGCGGTCTGCGCTCGTGCGCGCAGATGATCTCGTACGAGATCGCCATGGGCGCCGCCTTCGCGTCGGTGTTCCTGTACTCCGGCTCGATGTCGACGTCGGAGATCGTCGCCCAGCAGCAGGACCGCTGGTACGTCCTGCTGCTGCCGGTGTCGTTCCTGATCTACATCGTGACCATGGTCGGCGAGACCAACCGCGCCCCGTTCGACATGCCGGAGTCCGAGGGCGACCTGGTCGGCGGCTTCAACACCGAGTACTCGTCCATCAAGTTCGCGCTGTTCATGCTCGCCGAGTACGTGAACATGGTGACGGTCTCGGCGGTCTCGGTGACGCTCTTCCTGGGCGGCTGGAGGGCACCGTGGCCGGTCAGCACCTTCTGGGAGGGCGCCAACCACGGCTGGTGGCCGCTGCTCTGGTTCGTGGTGAAGGTGCAGCTGCTGCTGTTCTTTTTCATCTGGCTGCGCGGCACGCTGCCCCGCGTCCGCTACGACCAGCTGATGAAGCTCGGCTGGAAGG
This sequence comes from uncultured Streptomyces sp., assembly GCA_946480485.1. The sequence continues at coordinate 3,180 of CAMLJW010000507.1, forward strand.
TCCTCATCCCGGTCTCCGTGGTCTGGCTGATGCTCGTCGCGACCGTGCGGACCCTGCGCAACGAGAACTACGACTTCGCCGACATCGCCCTCTATGTCGGCGGAGCCGTCCTCGTCCTGCTGCTGCTCTCGTTCGTCGCCGACATGTTCCGCGACCGGAAGGCCGCTCAGGAGGCACCGCCCGAGGCCGTCGCCTTCGACCCGATGGCGGGCGGATTCCCCGTACCGCCCATGCCGGGACAGACGCCGCCGCCGGTGCCGCGTCGACGCCCGCGGCGGGAGCGGGAGTTGATTGTCAGTGGCGGGGTCGATACTGCCAGTGACGGCCCCGATGGACCTAGTGACGGAAAGGAGGCGTCCGATGGCTGATGAGCAGAAGGAGACCAAGCCCGGTTTCCAGAACCCCGTCGCCGGCTTCGGCGTGACCTTCAAGGCCATGTTCAAGAAGCGGCTGACCGAGCAGTACCCGGAACAGCAGAAGATCACCGCCCCGCGATTCCACGGCCGGCATCAGCTCAACCGTCATCCGGACGGCCTGGAGAAGTGCATCGGCTGCGAGCTGTGCGCCTGGGCCTGCCCGGCCGACGCGAT
>CAMLJW010000508.1 GCA_946480485.1 uncultured Streptomyces sp.
CCGCGTCAGCCGACGACCTTCTTGAGGGCGTCGCCGAGCGCGTCGGCCTCGTCAGGAGTCAGCTCGACGACGAGCCGACCGCCGCCTTCGAGCGGAACGCGCATGACGATGCCCCGCCCCTCCTTGGTCACCTCGAGCGGGCCATCGCCCGTCCGCGGCTTCATGGCCGCCATGCTCGTTCCCCTTCCTGAAACCAGCTCATCGTCGCCGACGGCCCCTTGAAGGGCACACGTCCTCGGTTGGACACGCGTCACCGGCATCGAACACATTGCTTCCAGGCCATTATCCCGCATCTCAGGGCCCGATGACCAACATCAGTCGGCATCGCTTGCGCAACGCGCTCGAGCAAAACCACTCAATTCGGCGATGTGACTGCGATACTGCGCCACCGCATCGACTTTCGGGCGCCGGAATTCTTTGACGCAGGTCACATGTCCGAGCCCTGCTGCTCCTCATGATCTCCGCCATGCTGTCCTCAGACGACGACGGAGCCGCGACACCGGAGGGGACCCACCATGGCCGACACCGTGCTCTACGAGGTGAACGACGGACTCGCGACGATCATGCTGAACCGCCCCGACGCGATGAACGCGATGAACACCGAGACCAAGGTCGCCTTCCGGGACGCGGCGCAGGCGGCAGCGGCGGACGACTCCGTACGGGCCGTGCTGCTCACCGCCGCCGGTGACCGCGCCTTCTGTGTGGGCCAGGACCTCAAGGAGCACGTCGGCGTGCTGCTGGCGGCGCGCGAGCCGGGCGCCGACCCCGACGACGAGGGGGTCATGAGCACGGTGCGGGAGCACTACAACCCGATTGTGCGGGCCCTGACAGGGGCGGCGAAGCCGGTCGTGGCGGCGGTGAACGGTGTCGCGGCCGGTGCCGGTTTCGGCTTCGCGCTCGCCGCGGACTACCGGATCGTGGCGGACACGGCCTCCTTCAACACGGCCTTCGCCGGGGTCGCGCTGACCGCCGACTCTGGCATCTCCTGGACTCTGCCGCGCGTCATCGGCCCCGGCCGGGCCGCCGACCTGCTGTTCTTCCCACGCAACATCACCGCCCAGGAGGCGTACGACCTCGGTATCGCGAACCGTGTCGTGCCCTTGGCCGAGCTTGCCACCGAGGCCCTGAAGGTGGCCCGCTCGCTGGCCGAGGGCCCGACCCTGGCGTACGCCGCCCTCAAGGAATCCGTCACCTACGCCCTGTCCCACTCGCTGGACGAGAGCCTGGAGAAGGAGGACGAACTGCAGTCCCGGACGGGCTCCTCCGAGGACCACACGATCGCGGTGCAGGCGTTCATCAACAAGGAGAAGCCGAAGTACCTGGGCCGGTAGGGGCATGCCCGGGCGGACCGGGCAGTCCCAGGCCGCAGTCGCTCAGCGGCCGCGTGCCACGCAGTCCGCCAAGTGGTCGTCGACCAGGCCGCACGCCTGCATCAGGGCATACGCCGTCGTGGGGCCGACGAAGCGGATGCCGTGCTCTTTGAGGGCCTTGGAGAGCACCGTCGACTCGTCGGTGACCGCCGGGACGTCGGCGAGAGTCTTCGGGGCCGGGCGGGACGCCGGGTCCGGCGCGTACGACCAGATCAGCTCGTCCAACTCGCCGGGGGACCAGTCGGCGAGCACGCGCGCGTTGGCGAGCGTCGCCTCGATCTTGGCGCGGTTGCGGATGACGCCCGGGTCGGTGAGCAGCCGCTTCTTGTCCTCGTCCGTGAAGGCCGCCACGTCGGTGATCTTGAAGTCCGCGAAGGCTGCGCGCAAGCCCTCGCGGCGGCGCAGGATCGTGATCCAGGACAGGCCCGACTGGAAGGCCTCCAGGCACAGCCGCTCGTACAGCGCGTCGTCGCCGTGGACGGGGCGGCCCCACTCCTGGTCGTGGTACGTCACATAGTCCTCGGTCGACAGGGCCCAGGGGCAGCGCAGGGCGCCGTCGGGACCCTTCAGGGCCTCGCTCACTGGTGGTCCTCCTGCGTGTGCTTCTCCAGGGCGGGCGATTCCACGGAGGGGGGTCTGGACGCTCTGGCTCCGGCCAGCGCGGCCTCCAGGTCGGCGATCCGCGCGTCCCGCTCGGCGAGCTCGGCGCCGAGGCGGCCCAGGGCGTCGTCCACGTCCGCCATGCGGTAGCCCCGGACGGTAATCGGGAAGCGGAGCAGCTCCACGTCACCGCGGTGCACCGGGCGGTCGATGGGCAGGGGGTCCGCGAAGCGCTCGGGCGGTGCCTCGGGCAGGGCGCCGCTCTCGCCGCCGCCCACCACGGACAGGGCCACCGCGCCGACCACGACGACGAGGGCGACAACCAGGAACAAGAACATGAACATCGCTGCGGTCCCCACGCTCTGCGACCGGCCTGTGCCGGCTGTTGCCGATGTGCCGACGCGGGACGCGTCGACGCGGAAAGTGTCAGGCTCCGATCGTGCCATGCGACTCTGACAGTTAGGGTCGCAGGCGGCGGAACAGCGAGAACTACTGAGAACTGTTGCGAGAACTACTGCGAGAGGTCAATGGGGATGCTCAGGCTGGGCAGGCGCGAGTTCGACGCGCACGAGCCGGTGATCATGGCCATCGTGAACCGGACCCCTGACTCCTTCTACGACCAGGGGGCCACGTTCCGCGACGAGCCCGCGCTCACGCGCGTGGAACAGGCGGTGTCAGAGGGTGCTGCCATCATCGACATCGGTGGGGTCAAGGCCGGTCCCGGGGAGGAGGTGACGGCCGAGGAGGAGGCGCGGCGGACGGTGGGTTTCGTCGCCGAGGTGCGGCGTCGCTTCCCCGACGTGATCATCAGCGTCGACACCTGGCGGCACGAGGTCGGCGAGGCGGTCTGCGAGGCGGGCGCCGACCTGCTCAACGACGCGTGGGGCGGTGTCGATCCGCGGCTGGCAGAGGTCGCCGGGCAGTACGGGGTGGGGCTTGTGTGTACGCACGCGGGGGGCGCGCGGCCCCGTACCCGTCCGCATCGGGTCGCTTACGACGACGTCATGGCCGACATCCTGCGCGTGACGCTCGCACTCGCCTCACGAGCCGTCTCCCTCGGGGTGCCCCGTGAGTCCGTCCTCATCGATCCCGGGCACGACTTCGGCAAGAACACGCGGCACAGTCTGGAGGCCACACGTCGGCTGGGCGAGATGGTCGAGACGGGGTGGCCTGTGCTGGTGTCTCTGTCCAACAAGGACTTCGTCGGGGAGACGCTGGACAAGCCGGTCAAGGAGCGGATTGTGGGCACCCTGGCCACGACCGCGGTTTCCGCGTGGCTGGGAGCGCAGGTGTACCGCGTCCACGAAGTGGCTGAGACGCGGCAGGTGTTGGACATGGTCGCGTCCATCGCCGGCCACCGGGCGCCGACTGTTGCCCGTCGGGGGTTGGCGTAATCCTGCCGATGGCGCCTGCTGAGGGCGCCCTGCCGATGGCGCCCGCGGGCGGCGCCTGCGGACGGGGCCTGCGGACGGGGCCTGCGGACGGCCCTCCCCAAGCCCGCCCCTTCCCGAAACGGGCCCCGCCCCCAGACCCCCTGATCGGCCCGACGGCTTCGTCCTCGAGTGCCGGACAGGCTGATTTTCCCTGGGGCGGAGCCCCGAGGGGTCCAGGGGCCACGCCGTCTACCGGCCCGCCTCCTTCGACACCAACTCCACCGCCTCGTCCACGTCGTCCGTCAGGTGGAACAGCAGCAGGTCCTGCTCCGAGGCCTTGCCCTGGGCGATGAGGGTGTTCTTGAGCCAGTCGACCAGGCCGCCCCAGTACTCCGTGCCGAAGAGGACGATGGGGAAGC
>CAMLJW010000509.1 GCA_946480485.1 uncultured Streptomyces sp.
GCCAGGAGGCCGGCTGCCCCAACATCTTCGAGTGCTGGGAGGACCGCGAGGCCACATTCCTCATCGGTGGCGACCAGTGCACCCGCCGTTGCGACTTCTGCCAGATCGACACCGGCAAGCCGGAGGCACTCGACCGTGACGAGCCCCGCCGCGTCGGCGAGTCCGTGGTCACCATGGATCTGAACTACGCCACGATCACCGGCGTCGCCCGCGACGACCTGGAAGACGGCGGCGCCTGGCTGTACGCGGAGACGGTCCGCCAGATCCACGCCCAGACCGCCGGCCGGGAAGGCGGTCGCACCAAGGTCGAGCTCCTCGCCCCCGACTTCAACGCCGAGCCGGACCAGCTCGCCGAGGTCTTCTCCTCCCGCCCCGAGGTCTTCGCGCACAACGTCGAGACGGTCCCCCGTATCTTCAAGCGCATCCGCCCCGGCTTCCGCTATGAGCGCTCACTGAAAGTCATCACCGAAGCACGCGGCTTCGGCCTGGTCACCAAGTCGAACCTGATCCTCGGCATGGGCGAGACCCGTGAGGAGGTCAGTGAGGCGCTCCGGCAGCTGCACGACGCCGGCTGCGAGCTGGTGACCATCACGCAGTACCTGCGCCCGTCCGTGCGCCACCACCCCGTGGAGCGCTGGGTAAAGCCGCACGAGTTCGTGGAGCTGAAGGACGAGGCCGAGCAGATCGGCTTCTCGGGTGTGATGTCCGGGCCGCTGGTGCGCTCCTCGTACCGCGCCGGCCGCCTCTACCGGATGGCCGTGGAGCTGCGTCAGTCAGCTGCTCCGCAGCGGGATGGCGTGTACGTCGCCTCGGGAGCCGTCTGAGCCCGGCGTACGCCTCGAAGGATGGCACGGAGTGCCATCTGAACGTGTGAATCTACGCACAAGCGACTACCCCCGGGGAGTGGCCGATACGGCGCGGCCCTGGCCGTCCCCGCAGATAGGGGGCACCATCAGGGCCGCGTCGTCGTTCAAAGGCTCCCCGACCAGGCTTCATCGGTGTTTGACCAGGTGGTCACGCCCTGGTAACACCCATCAGTGACACTGAATTCACGCCATGTGGACCCGAACCCGAAGCCATCGTCCCGAGGGGGGACCTCCGTCATGCACGCCGCGCCCGTACGCGCCACAGCGATTCCGTCTTTCACCGATGCACTCCGTGCCGTCGAATCGCTCCTCATGAGCGGCGGCCAGCGCACCGCCCGCCGCAACGCCTGGACCTCCGTCCTGGAGGACCGCCGCCGCGCCGAGGACCGGGCCGAGGCGCAGCTCGTCCTGGAGCAGTCGCCCGCCACTCGCCCGTGAGGACCGGGGTCCGACCGGCACCGCCGTCGTCGGCACTTCCGGCGCCACGTAGACTTCGGGGCATGGCGAGGAAGGAAACCGCAGCGGACGCTGCGAACCCCGGGCGACTGAAGCAGATCGCCCTGACCTACAAGATGACCCGCAAGGCCGACTCCACGATCGGTCTTGTACTCGCGGCTGTCGGAATCGTCACCCTCGGTGTCTTCCTCGCGATCGGTTTCTTGATCGGTCACCCGGTCTATCTCGGCGTTCTCGGGCTTCTGCTCTCCTTCCTCGCGATGGCGATCGTCTTCGGACGTCGGGCCGAGCATGCCGCCTTCGGGCAGATGGAGGGCCAGCCCGGTGCCGCGGCCGCGGTGCTCGACAACATGAAGCGCGGCTGGACGACGACCCCGGCGGTGGCGATGAACCGCAGCCAGGACGTGGTGCACCGGGCCGTCGGCAAGCCGGGCATCGTACTGGTCGCCGAGGGCAACCCGAACCGGGTGAAGGGCCTGCTGGCCGCCGAGAAGAAGAAGATGGCCCGCATCGTCGCAGACGTGCCCGTGCACGACATCCTCGTCGGCAAGGGCGAGGGCGAGGTCGAGCTCAAGAAGCTCCGAACGACGATGCTGAAGCTGCCCCGCGTGCTCACCGGCCCGCAGGTCACCGCGACCAACGACCGGCTGCGCGCCCTGGGCGACCTGATGAGCAACATGCCGCTGCCGAAGGGCCCGATGCCCAAGGGAATGCGGATGCCTCGCGGAAAGATGCGGTAGCGCCGCCGCTCGGCTCAGCCACTCAGCCACTTTGGGGCGCCCCGGAACCTCTCTGTTCCGGGGCGCCCTCGTCATACCAAGGAGTGCGTCGTCGCACCCGGGAGTGCTGCGCATCGAGCCCCGGAGACCAGTGAGCCCCGGAGCGGAATGGCTCCGGGGCTCACCATGCGCCGAAGGCCCGACGCCCGGGATGCGCCACCTGCAGAAAAGAGGCGGCTCAGATGCGTATCTCGACCGTACGCGCCAAGCGGTCGTGCAGGCCCCTGCCGTCGCGGTCCCAGACCAGGGCCGGGATGGCTACGCACAGCAGGGCCGCACGCAGGAGGGCGCGCAGCGGGTTGACGGTGCCGGTGTCCTCGGCGACGACCCGGAGGCCGAACAGTCGCTTGCCCGGGGTAGATCCGATCGTGCCGACGGTCAGGACGCTCAGTACGAAGAAGATGAGCAGCGCCCAGTTGCCCGTCGCCTGGTTGTAGCCGTCGGTGAGCAGGCCGTATGCGATCAGGAGACACAGGCTCCAGTCGACGGTGAGCGCTCCGAGACGCCGTCCGGGGCGGGCGATCGAGCCGGGGCCCGACTCGGGCAGCCCCAACCGCTCGCCCCGGTACCCGAAGTCGGCACCGGCTTCCTCCGCGGCCGCGCGCGGTCCGGAGAGCCACGATCCGATTGCTTGCCTGTTGTCCACCCGTCCACCGTACTGACCCCGGTCTGCGATGCGGACAGGTGGGTCACCCGGACCGGGCTCGGTTAACTTGGGCGAAACAAATGGGTCACGCCCTAGAAACCACCCGTCCCTATGGTCGGGCTCAGCGTGTGCCACCGCACTGGCCGCACGAACGAACTACCACCCCGGTCCCACAACGGTCGGGAGTAGGAGGAGCTGGATGTTCCAGAACGCCGACGAGGCCAAGAAATTCATCGCGGACGAGGATGTCAAGTTCATCGACGTCCGCTTCTGTGACCTGCCTGGCGTGATGCAGCACTTCACGGTGCCGGCAGAGGCCTTCGATCCCAGCGAGGAGCTGGCCTTCGACGGCTCCTCGATCCGCGGCTTCCAGGCCATCCACGAGTCCGACATGGCGCTCCGTGCCGACCTGACCACCGCGCGCGTCGACCCGTTCCGCCGCGACAAGACGGTCAACATCAACTTCTTCATCCACGATCCGATCACCGGCGAGCAGTACTCCCGTGACCCGCGCAACGTGGCGAAGAAGGCGGAGGCGTACCTCGCCTCGACGGGCATCGCCGACATCGCGTACTTCGGCCCCGAGGCCGAGTTCTACGTGTTCGACAGCGCACGCTTCTCCACCAGCGCGAACGAGTCCTTCTACCACATCGACTCCGAGGCGGGCGCCTGGAACACCGGTGCGCTGGAGGACAACCGCGGCTACAAGGTCCGCTACAAGGGTGGCTACTTCCCGACGCCGCCGGTCGACCACTTCGCCGACCTGCGTGCCGAGATCTCCCTGGAGCTGAACAGGTCCGGCCTCCAGGTCGAGCGCCAGCACCACGAGGTGGGCACCGCCGGCCAGGCCGAGATCAACTACAAGTTCAACACGCTGCTCGCCGCCGCCGACGACCTCCAGCTCTTCAAGTACATCGTGAAGAACGTCGCCTGGCGCAACGGCAAGACCGCGACCTTCATGCCGAAGCCGATCTTCGGCGACAACGGCTCGGGCATGCACGTGCACCAGTCG
>CAMLJW010000510.1 GCA_946480485.1 uncultured Streptomyces sp.
GGCCGTCGTCCCGCCGAAGCACTGGCCGGGGCGTGATTCGGCCTCTGAGTCCTGACGCCTCGATACCTGAGGGCTCCCGGTCGGCAACCCTTTGCAAGAGAGGCCGAGATATGGCCCGGTGTCGCTGACTACGCTTCGTCTCATGAGGGCTAACTGCCGAGCCCTTCCTGGAGCTCGGCGATGCGCCGTTGGGTTGCCGCCGCGTTCTTCTGCTGACGGGTCAACTTCGCCTCGACGGCTGCAAGTTCACGGGCGAGGCGCTCTCGATCAGCTGCCGCCCGCTCACGCATGGTCCCGTCATCGCGGTACGCCGGCCCTACCCGCTCACTGCTCACTACGCCGCGACGCTCTCCGCACTCTGGGCAGTCGACGACGCTCGCGGAAACGTAGCTGTGCTCGCGATGCTGAATGTGGGGCACCACGTGATCGCAACGGAGAGTGAGGTCCCAAGTATCGAGGTCCTTCTTGCGTTCCTCCCGTGAGGGCCAGGAAGCGAACAGCTTGGCGAGTTTCTCCATCTGCTGCGGCCCCATCGGCGGTGGCGGGCAACAAAAGCAGCAGTGCGTAACCCGAGAACCGCTGACGGACCACCGGGCATCCCGACATTCGGCGTGCTGCTCGCGGAACTTCTGGTCGGCTTCCTCGTACTCACGCTTCTCCGACTCGGACAACTTCATGAGGGGATACCAGTCACCCAGCCCATCGTGCATGGGCTCTCCGAAGCCCCGACAGGGCTCACCGGCCACGTATTCCGCCCAGCTGAGGCACGTACCTTCTCGCTTCCACCGCTCATCCCGCTCGCGGCGCCGCCGGTCACCCGCTTCGGCTTCGAGGGCTGAGCGCAGAGCACGCTTGGCGGCTCGTTGGCGCTTCTGCTCCTCCGTGAGCTTGGCCATGGGCTTCACCCTTCGCCGCACCGTGTTCTCGTGCACGACCGTGGAATCCATGCTGGCGTGGCCGCCCCGTGCGGTGGTTGCCCGTGCGCCGGATGACGACTTGTGACCGGACTCTGATTGCAAGCGGCCTTCAGGCGACTGATGTCGTCTGGTGCGGGCAGCGGGAGGTTGCTGATTTGATCCGGCGTCAGTGAGCCCCTCCGTAGAGGGCATGAACAGCAGGACATGCGACGCAAGGGGCAACCTTGCCAGCCCGTGACCTGCCCTGAACGAGAACTTGCGTAGCGTCTGTGACTCAGTGCTACGACGGGTCACGCTTCTAGGTGTAGGTGTCACGGGAAGTGATGCCTCCGGCAGTTTCAGCACCTGGCCGGTCCGTGGGGCCCTGGCCGAGTCCTGCTCTACCTGGGGATCGTCCGGTCTGATGCCATGGACGAAGTGCAGGTTGGAGCACCATCGTTGGGGGCGATGTGGGGACATCCACGCGATGGAAGGGGCCGAACGGCGATCCGTGGAGCTCCGCCGGGAGGCGGCTGGCGCGCTGGCGGGATGACTCGCGCAACGCGGATCAGCGGCTGGAGGAGATCGCGGCGGACCACCTGAGCGCCCTGCACGAGACACTCCGTGCCGATCGATCGGCCTTCGGGTTGTACGACACGGCCTGTGCGGCCGGTGAACGGCTCGCCGGGGCTCTGGGATCGCTGGCCACAGAGGGCGCAGAGTCGGAGGACGCGCTCGTCGCGCGTCTTGTGTCGGAGGTCGGAGGGGACGGCGGCACACTCGCCGACGCTGCGGTGCGCAGGGGGATGGCTGCGGCGGTCCGCGATGTCCGGAGCAGACATCCCGAGCTGGACGACGCCATGGGCGGGGGCGCCGCCGTCGGCGGCGGCTTCACCTGGGACATCCTGTGTGATCTCTACCAGGTGTTCTTCGCCGACATGGTGGGGGAGTTCCTCAGGTCCGTTGTCGCTGAGCACGTCAAGCTGGCGGTCCCGGTGCTCATCGCGACCGATCCGGAAGGCAGGATCGCTGACTGGGTCGCGGAGAAGGTGGTGGACCTGGTGCCGAATCCCTGCGAGGAGTCCGCCGAAGCGGCGGACCTTGCACAGACTGTGGATACCGCGCAGTCGGTGGTGGGCGCTGTGCAGGATCCGTCGGCCGCCCTGCCCAAGATCGCCGAGTTACTGGTACCGCGGGCGGTCGGAAAGGTGCTCGGCCTGATCACTGAGGAAATCACCGGCGAAGAGGGAGCTGCGGCGTGACCGATTCCGAGGACTTCCTGTGGTGGCGCGGACCCAGGGGCGACCGGCCTCGTGGCGGCCACTGGATGGAGATCGGCGAGGAAACCTTCCAGGAAAGGGAGCGTCGCATCACCGGCCGGCACCATCTGCCCGGTCCTGTCCCCGACTGGGCCGAGGATCTGTTCCGCGTCGCCAGGGCGGCGTTCATCGCCGACAAGTACGTACGCCGGGCCGGACAACGGGACCGGTGGACCCGCCGCATCAGCCTCGCCGTGCCCGTCACGGAACATGAGCGGTGGGGAAGTGCAGCTGTCCGTACCCACCTCAATGCGCTCCTCCAAGTCCTGACCGGGGACATCTGGAATGTGGACTTCCGACCTCTCGCTGGCCACTACATCGAGGAGGCGATGGTCTCTCCCGACGACCCGCGTGCATCGGAAGTCGCGTTGTTCTCCGGTGGACTGGATTCCCTCAGCTGGGCTGCCACCCGTTCGCGCGCCGACGACTCCCGGCCGCTCCTGCTCGTGATGTTCCGCGAGATCGGCCTTCTGCGTCTCCAGCAGCGGGTGTACAAGGCCGTCGAGCGACTGGACGGAGCACGGCCGGTGTTGCTGTTACCGATGAGCCAGACCCCGGCGGGCGACGGCTCCGGGCTGCGGCTGGAGACCTCCTCCCGCACACGTGGTCTGCTGTACGCGGCGGGCGCCGTCCGCGCCGCCACCGCGCACGGCGTGGGTATCGTCCACATCCCCGAGAACGGCCAGCTCGCCCTCAACCCGCCTCTGACACCGGCGCGTTCGGCCGCATGCTCCACGCGTTCCGTGCACCCGCGGACGCTGGGCAGTCTGAACGCCTTGGTAACTGCCGTGAGTGACACAGAGAGCACGATGCAGGCGGTTAATCCCTTGGCGCGGCTGACGAAAGGCGAGGTATGCAAGGCCGGACGTGATGCGGGCCTCACCCCGTCCGACCTGGAGTCCACCTTGAGCTGCGGCAAGCCGCCCACCCGCCGAAGCGGCGGCCCTCCCATCGCCAACTGCGGCGTCTGCTTCCCGTGCCTCGTGCGCCGCTCCGGGCTACTCCACGCTAACGGCACCGACGACACCCGGTACGAAGCATTGCCATGGGCGGACGGCCTACCGCTTGAGCGGGGTGCCGACTGGCGAGCACTACAGCGGTGGCTGCTCGGCCGGTACACCCTTACGGATGTCCTCACCGATACCCCGCTGCCGCCGGAGACGGACCCGGCGCTGGCGTTCGATTTGATCAGGCGCGGGCGGGAAGAGCTGGTCCGGCTGCTTCAGATCGCGGATGCGACGGAGGCTGACGCGGCGTAGGCGGCGAGCGAGATCTGGCTCGCATCAGGCCGCCTTGGTGGTCATGGGACGGCATCGTCGAGGTGTCCTGGGCGCAATCCCTGCGCAGAGCGTCAACTGATCCGGGTCAAGGCTTTCGCCTACCCATTCGGGTCGTGAGTTGAGGGCCCAGACGCACCCTCTCGTCGACTCGCTGTCTCAAATCCCAAACGACGTGCACTCGACGAAGGTGCTTGAACTTTGGGCACGCGCCTAGAGAAATCCCAAACGGCGTGCACCCAGCAGCGCGCG
>CAMLJW010000511.1 GCA_946480485.1 uncultured Streptomyces sp.
GTGCCCCCGGCAGGATTCGAACCTGCGACACCCGCTTTAGGAGAGAAAGTGCGCGCCGTACCAGAACTTACGAGAAGTTCGGAGAAGCTTCAGGGGGCTGCCTCACCTGCAAAAACAGGAACTTACGAGGAGTTCCACGAACCCCCTCGGGGGTGTTGTGGATTCCATGTGGACTCCTACCCCGCCACAGCCCTCAGCGTTCGAACACCCTCGGTTTCCGGAGCCATCCGAGCCCGAACCTGAGCCGCCACATCCTCCGGCGCATGCTGGTAAATCCACGTCACCTTCGACCCGCGCTCGTGACCCAAGACCGCCTGCGCATCCTTCTCCGGAATCCCGAGATCCTTCAGCCACGTCGCGAACACATGCCGCAGATCATGCACCCGCGGCCACATCTCCGTACGCCCCGTCTCCGTGTTGACCATCTCACGAGCCAGGCCCGCAGCTGTCGTCGCCTGCACCCACGTGTCACGAAAGTTGTGCCGCGTGAGAACACCGCCCTGCGGGCCACGGAACAGCAGCTCCTTCGAATGCAACTCGTACGGGTTGTCCCCGATCGGCGTCACCGACTTCGGCGGACGCCACCGGGCAACCATCGTCCGTACCGCATCGGCCGCCTGCGGTGTCAACGGCACGGTGCGGAAACCCGCAGTCGACTTGGGCGCCAGCTTCCGGAACAGCCGACCGTGGTCGTCGCTCAGCACTTCCTTCACCTTGAGGTGCTGCGCCTCCAGATCGACGTTCTCCCACCGCAACCCCGTCGCCTCACCCCAGCGCAAGCCTGTGTGTTCGAGGAACACGACCAGCGGCTTGTAGTACATGGGTAGCTTCTCAACGATGAGCGCCACCTGCGCGCGGCTCGGCGGCCTCGTATCGTCGGGATGCTTGGCCGTGGGCTCGCCGATGTCGATGTCGGCGGCCGGATTGAACGGGATACGCCGGCCATCCTTCACCGCGGACTTGAGCATCTGGTTCAGTACCTCGTGGACCTTCTTGCGGGTGTGGTAGCCCTTCACTTCCTTGGTGATCCACGCCTGGAGTTCGATGTACTCCAGGTCGCACAGCCGCCACTCACCCCACTTCGGCCTGATGTGGGCATTCCAGTTCGACAGCTTCCGGTTCCGCGTCGTCACAGCCCGGTTCGGCTGAGCCGCCCACCACAGTTCCCACCACTGGGACATGGTGATCTCGCCGCGTTTCGGGTCGGCGTACGTCCGTTCCCGCACGTTGGTGCGGATCTTGTCGAGGAAGGCCTCTGCCTTCTTCTTGCCGCCCTCAGCGATGGGGAAGTTCTTCGCCTTCTGCTTCCCGTCCGGGGACCGGTAGCGGGCCTGCCAGGCGCCGGTGCAGTCCCGTCGGCGCTTCCGCTCGCCGTACTTGTCGGGCGGGTACTTCTCCATGCAGAGCTGACATCCGCAGCCCTTCTCACGCAGCTGGCGCGGGTTGTTGAGGGTCCTACGCCCCATGATTCACCGCCTGCTCACTCCTTCGCTGCTCTGATATACGGGGCGTCAGGTCGACAGGTTCCCCGCACCAGCAGACTGCACCCAACTGGGGTTGCACAACGCAAAGTTCAGAGAGAACGGCGCGAACGGCGGTCACGATGTGCGCTGGAGAAACGCTGTCCGGCAGGGTGATGGTGCCAGTGTCAGCGTCGTAGATCTGGGGCGTGGCGCAGGAGTTGAAGCGGATGCGGACGCACATACATACCCCCGTCGTTGCAGGTGGGCTTGACCTGTGACCGACGGGGAGAGGCATCGGCCGTGCGAACGACCGTACCCCCAAGCGGTGGAATATGCGACAGCTGTGTGGCGCGTTGTCGCCGAAAACTTACGTGGAGTGAGCAGAGCCGCTTAGTGGTGACTCACGAGAACTGTGAACGGTTGCGCTCCGCGAGTGCCCGCATCTCGATCTCTTTCATCTCCTGCTGCTCCGCGGTGAGTTCACGGAAGAGGGCGAGGAGACGCTCTTCGGCTCCGACGGGGAGAGGGCCGGGAGTCTTACGCGCGGCGGCCCGAAAAAGGCGGTCCCGGCCGAAGTCCGGGTAGGCGCTGGCGAGCGCCTCAAGCGTCTCACGGCGAGGCCGGCGCTTGCGGTGGACCCAGGTTCCGACGGCGGCAGAGGTCACGCCAACGGCCTTCGCGATGTCTGTGTCACTCGCACCGTACTTGTCCTTGAGTGCGGTGAGAGCCTGCGCGAAGTCCTCGGCTGGGGGGTGGTCCTGGGTCTCCACGCGCATAAGGGTGCCCTCAGGGATCTACTTTTAGCAAGCGAAAGTAGAAGTGTGGCGCAAAGCCGTGCAGCGCGTGGCTTCGCTGTCGCACTCCGTGATGCGCGGGCGCTCCGCATACTAGAACACTCGTGCGGCGCGTGGCCCCATTCGGAAACTTCTCGACACTTCCCGCGAAGTTCTCGTTGACAAGCCTTCAACTTCAACTGTAGAACTGTTCCACCACCCCGGAAACGGGGCGGAACGGACAGCACTTGGCGCGGGGATTACATGCCGAAACTCATCCGCAAGAGCGCAGGCGAACCACTCAGAGCCGCCATGGAACGAGCAGACCTCACCATCGAGGAACTCGCCGAGGCGACAAGAGACGTGGACCCCGACGGCAAAGGCGTCAGCGCCTCCACCGTCGGACGCCTCACCTCTCGCGGCAAGAGCGCTCGCGACCGATGCGAGTGGACCACCGCCTGGGTCGTCGCCGCAGCACTCCATCGGCTGACGAATGCACCCCTCCAGGACCTCTTCGACCCCCCCTTTTTCATGCCCACAGATTCAACTTCAACAGTAGAAAGGTCAAGGTCAGATGCAGCGAACGAAGCGTGAGCGCCACGTCCCCCTCCCGGCCGGCCTCGTCCCCCTGCTCGATCAGCGTGAAATCGAAACGTACTACCGCGTCTCCACCTGGCAGATCGAGCAGTGGCGGAAGGCCGGCATGCCGGATGAGCCGTTCGCCGGCCAGGGCCGCCGGTACGACCTGGCGAAGTGCCAGGCGTGGCACGCGAAGAACGCGAAGGACGCGCGGGCCTGGTCGACGGAGGACGTCGACGAGCTGGCCCCGACGGGCTGAGCTCCCCCTGAAGACGCCGAAGGGCCGCTCCGACTTCCCGGCCTGAGCAGCCCCACGACTCGGCGACAACCCCACTCCTCAGAAAGCGAGGCGTTCGCCTTGAGCACCATCATCCCATTCACCTTCCCGGAGACCGGTCAGCCGGTGCGGACGGTGACGATCGACGGCGAACCCTGGTTCGTCGGCATGGACGTGACGAGCGTCCTCGGTTACGCCAACGGCCGCGACGCCCTGACCTCCCTTCCGGAGCGCATGCGGAATACCGTCGCGATCCCCGACGGAAAGCGCGGCAACCCCAACCGCGCGATCGTCTCCGAGTTCGGCGTCTACCGCCTGATCATGCGGAGCAACCTCCCGGCTGCCGAGCGCTTCCAGGACTGGCTCGCCGAAGAGGTCATCCCTTCCATCCGTCGTACTGGCTCGTACAGTGCGGTGCCGGCGTTGCCGGACCTCACGACCCCGCAGGGCGTTCTCGCGCTGGCGACTCAGTTCCAGCGGACGGCCGAGCAGCTCGTTGAGGCGGATGCCCGAGTTAAGGAGTTGGAGCCGAAGGCTCTGGTCCACGACACGCTGATGGCCGCGCAGGAAGGTGACCTGCTGGTGCGGCAGGCGGCGAAGGCGATCGGCTGGCCGGAGAAGCAGCTTCGTCACTTCCTCCTCG